>NZ_JBEOWI010000004.1:0-254305 GCF_040296005.1 Kitasatospora sp. NPDC002551
GCCGGCCGCGGGGGCGGGCGCGGCCGCACCCGCGCGCTCAGGCGCGTGGCTCAGGCGCGTGGCTCAGGCGGAGCCCGCGCCGGCCCGCCGCCGCAGCAGCCAGAAGCCGCCGACGCCGCCCGCGACCAGCAGCGCGCCGCCCGCCAGCTCCGCCGGGTCGGCCGCGATCGAGCCGCCCAGGCCCGTGTTCGCCGCGCCGTGCGGGCCGACCTGCTGGCTGCCGGCTCCGGACTGCCCGAGCGAGCCCGCCCACTCGCCGGCCGCCTCGCTCCACCCGCCGATGCCGGAGGGCGCGGACCCGCCCGAGGTACCGCTGTGGGCGCCGCCGACGGCACCGCCGGAGGAGCCCCCGGAGGTGGAGACCGACACCGTGGTCACCGTGACGCTGGTGGCGAAGGCGGCGCCGTTCGGGCACGTCCCGTCGACCTTGTTGTCACCGCCGTACTTGTCGGCGAGCCGGGCGGAGCCGGTGTGCTTGCCGTCCGAGCCGAGCGTGAGGGTGGCCGGGCCGCCCTCGAAGGCGGGCGAGTTGGCGGTGATCGTCTTGGCCTCGGGCTTCTCGGACTTCTCACAGGCGACCGTGACCGTCACGGTCTGGCCCGGTGCGGCCTGGGACGGGCTGACCGAGGCCGCGCCGTCCTTGGCCGACGCGAGCGGGGCCGTCAGGCCGGTCAGCAGCGTCGCGCCGATCAGGGCGGTGGCGGCCGTACGCGTGGGGCGCATACCGGAACCTCCGGGATTCTCTCGGGCGCGGCCGGGGACTCCGACGTCCACGTGCTCGAACAACCGCACCCGGTCACTCACCGACGGTAGGCACCCGTTCCACGCCCGGCCACCGCTCTCGCCCGTTCGGGCGAGAGCCGGCCACCGCGGGTGACGGGAGGGACGCCCGTCAGAGGTCCAGGTCCACGACGACGGGCGCGTGGTCCGAGGTGCCCTTGCCCTTGCGCGCCTCACGGTCGACGTAACTGTCCGTAACGGCGTCCACGAAGGGCTTGTTGGCGTAGGTGAGGTCGATCCGCATGCCGCGGTTCTTCGGGAAGGCCAGCTGGCGGTAGTCCCAGTAGGTGTAGGGGCGGTCGTACTTCAGCGGGCGCGGCATGACGTCGTGCAGCCCGGAGGCCTCCAGGGCGGCGAGGGCGGCCCGCTCGGCGGGGGTGACGTGGGTGAGGCCCTCGAAGGCGGCCACGTCGAAGACGTCCTCGTCGGTCGGGGCGATGTTGAAGTCGCCGAGGACGGCGAACGGGCGCTCGCCGGCCGCGTCCGCCACCGAGGCGCGGCGCAGCGCCTCCAGCCACTCCAGCTTGTAGCGGTAGTGGGCGTGGTCGACCTCGCGGCCGTTGGGCACGTAGACCGACCAGACCCGGACCGGGCCGCAGGTGGCGGCGACGGCGCGCGGCTCGACGTCGGGCAGCAGGGCGTCGTCGGCGAGGTAGCCGGGCTGCTCGGGCAGGTCGCGGACGACGTCGTCGAGGCCGATCCGGGAGACGATCGCCACGCCGTTCCAGCGGCCGGTGCCGTGCGCGGCGGTCTCGTAGCCGAGCTCGCGCACCGGCTCGTAGGGGAAGGCGTCGGCGGCGCACTTGAGCTCCTGGAGGCAGAGCACGTCGGGCTTGGCGCTCTCCAGCCATTCGAGGAGCTTGGGCAGCCGCGCGGTGACGGAGTTGATGTTCCAGGTGGCGATGCGGACGGTCACGGCGGGCGGCCTTCCCGGTGGCGGTTCGGTACGGACGGTCGGTACGGACGGTAAGGGGTGGGCGCCACGTGGACGCCCACCCCGAATCTACCGAACGGCACCGACAGCGCCGCCCGCCCGCACGCTCACGGCGCGGGCCGCACCACCGCCGCCGAGCCGCCGCCGCGGCGCACCGGTTCGGCGGCGGCGACCCAGCGGCCGTCCGGCAGCCGCTCGACGCCGGTCGCCGCGCCGATCTCCGGCGTGGCGGTGAACACGTGGCCGAGCGCCTCCAGCCGGGCCCGTTCGGGCAGCGACAGGAAGGCCGGCTCGGCCTGGGTGGCGGCGGTGTTGCGCTGGCTGGCGCGCGGCGCGGCGATCGCCTGCTCCAGGCTCAGCCCCCGGTCGAGGCGGCCGAGCAGCACCTGGAGGGTGGTGGTGATGATGGTGGCGCCGCCGGGCGAGCCGGCCGCCAGCAGGGGCTCGCCGTCGCGCAGCACGATGGTCGGCGAGAGCGAGGAGCGCGGCCGCTTGCCGGGGCCGGGCAGGTTGGGGTCGGGCACCCCGGGGAAGAGCGGGGTGAAGTTGAAGTCGGTCAGCTCGTTGTTGAGCAGGAAGCCGCGGCCGGGGACGGTGATGCCGCTGCCGCCGGTCTGCTCCAGGGTCAGGGTGTAGGAGACGACGTTGCCCCAGCGGTCGGCCACGGTGAGGTGGCTGGTGCTCAGGCCCTCGTAGGGCTCGGCGGCGGGCGCCGGGGCGGCGTCCGGGCAGCCGGCCGGGTGGCGCGGGTCACCGGGGGCGACCGGGCTGGTGAGTGCGCGGTCCGGGCTGATCAGGCAGGCGCGGGAGGCCGCGTAGCGCGCGGACAGCAGTTCCTTGACCGGGACGTCGTTGAACGCCGGGTCGCCGACCCAGCGGTTGCGGTCGGCGAAGGAGAGCCGCGAGGCCTCCAGGAAGTGGTGGTAGTACTGCGTGGCGTCGTAGTCGGCGACCTCGCCGTCCTCCAGGATGCCGAACGCCTCGCCGACGGTGGTGCCGCCGGAGCTGGAGGGGGCGATCGAGTAGACGTCGTAGTCCCGGTAGGCGACGTGGGTGGGCTGCTGGCGGCGGACCCGGTAGCCGGCCAGGTCGGCGGCGTCCACCTGGCCGGGGCGGGCGATCCGGCCGGAGGCGGGGTCGACCGGCGGGTGCTGGATGGTGCGCACGACGTCCTCGCCGATCGCGCCCCGGTACAGCGCCGCGGTGCCCTCCTTGCCGAGCTGGCGGTAGGTGGCGGCCAGGTCGGGGTTGCGGAAGGTGGAGCCGACGACCGGGAGCGCGCCGCCGGGCAGGAAGAGCTCGGCGGTGTCGGGGAAGTCCTTGAACCGGGCCTGGTTGAGCGCGGTCTGGTCCTGGAAGGTCTGGTCGACGGTGAAGCCCTGCTCGGCGATCCGCTGGGCGGGCTTCAGCACCTCGGCGAAGTCGCGCCGGCCCCAGAGCCCGACCGCGGTCTCCCAGGTGGCCGGTGAGCCCGGGACGCCGACCGACAGGCCGCTGGTGACGGCGTCGGCGAACGGCAGCGGCTTGCCGTCCTCCAGGAAGAGCGAGGTGTCGGCCTTGCGGGAGGCGGTCTCCCGGCCGTCGATGGTGTGCACCCGGCCGGTGGCGTGGTCGTAGTAGACGAAGTACCCGCCGCCGCCGATCCCGGCCGAGTAGGGCTCGGTGACACCGAGCGCCGCCGCGACCGCGACCGCCGCGTCCACGGCGTTGCCGCCCTTGCGCAGGACCTCGATGCCGGCCGCCGTGGCGTCGGCGTCCACGCTGGCCACCGCCCCGCCCCAGCCGACCGCCTCGGGCACCTTGGCCGGCGGCGGCGCCGCCCCGGCGGGTCCGGCGGTGGACCACACCAGGGCGGTGGCGAGCAGGAGCGGCGGGGCGATCCGGGCCAGTGCTCTCATCCGATACTCCTCTGAGTCGACGTCAACTCCGTTGTTTCACAGGAGCCATGACCCCGACAACAGTGCCGCGTCGCTACCAACGGGTAGTTGACGGCGGGCAACCGTTCGGCCGACGGCCGCACCGTCACGGCACGGCGCGCTCCACGCGGCGTCGCTTGATGGTGCGGAAGCGGCGGGCGACCTGGCGGGCGAGGTCGGCGGCGCCGACCAGGCCGGCCTCGTTGCCGAGGGCGGCGTGCACGATGCTCGCCTCCGGGCGGAAGCCGCGGCCGGTGAGGGTGCGGCGGAAGGTGTCGCGGGCCGGGACGAGCAGCAGGTCGCCGGCCTCGGAGACGCCGCCGCCGATGACGAAGCGGCCCGGGTCCAGGGCGGCGGCCAGGTTGGCGATGCCGACGCCGAGCCAGGTGCCGACCTCGTAGAGCAGCTCGGTGGCGGTCGGGTCACCGGCCCGGGCGGCCTCGGTGACCAGCGGGCCGGTGATGCCCTCGACGCTGCCGCCGGCCCGGGCCAGCAGCGGCTGGACCACCGGGGACTCCTCGGCGACCAGCTCGCGGGCGTCGCGCACCAGCGCGTTGCCGGAGGAGTACTGCTCCCAGCAGCCGCGGTTGCCGCACGGGCAGCGGTGGCCGCCGGGCACCACCTGCATGTGCCCGAACTCGCCGGCCAGCCCGTACTTGCCCCGGTCCACGAAGCCGTCGCGCACCACGGCGCCGCCGATGCCGGTGCCGAGGGTGAGCATCACCATGTGCTCCTCGCCCCGGCCGGCGCCGAAGCGCCACTCGGCCCAGGCGGCGGCGTTGGCGTCGTTCTCGACGATCACCGGGAACCGCAGCCGGGCGCTGAGCGCCTCCCGCAGCGGTTCGCCGCGCCAGTTGAGGTGCGGGGCGAAGAGCACGGTGGAGCGCTCGGCGTCGACCCAGCCGGCCGCGCCGATGCCGACCGCGTGCACGTCGTGCCGGTCGGCGAGCTCCAGCACCAGCTCGACGATGACGTCCTCGACCACCTTGGGGCTCTTGGACTTGTGGGGCGTGTCGGTGCGCAGCTTCTCCAGCACCTTGCCCTCGCCGTCGACCACGCCGGCGACGACCTTGGTGCCGCCGATGTCGACGCCGATGGTCGGCAGCCGCAGCAGGCCGGCGGGCAGCGCCCGGCGGCGGCGCTCGGCCCGCGGCCCGAGGCCGAGCAGGGTGGGCAGGACGGGCGGACGGGTGCCGCCGTGGGGGCTGGTCACGGCTGCGGACGCTCCTTGCCTGGGTCGAGGGGTTCGGGGGCGGAGGGACCGGCGTCGGGGCCGGGTCCGGAGCCGGGGGCCTGCGGCCGGGCCAGCTCGTGCGAGAGCTCGGCGAGGTCGGAGCCGCCCGCCATCTCGGTGGTGAGCTCCTCCAGGCCGATCTCCGAGCGGGCGTGACTGCCGGCCATCCGGCCCCGCTTGAGCAGGGTGAAGTGGTCCCCGACCAGGTACGCGTGGTGCGGGTTGTGGGTGATCAGCACCACGCCGAGTCCGGCGTCCCGGGCGGCGGTGACGTACTTGAGCACCACCCCGGACTGCTTGACGCCGAGCGCGGCGGTCGGCTCGTCCAGGATGAGCACCCTGGCGCCGAAGTGCACGGCGCGGGCGATCGCCACGCACTGGCGCTGGCCGCCGGACAGGGTGCCGATCGGGCGGTCGACGTCGGGCAGGTCGATGCCCATGTCGGCGAGCGCCCGGCGGGTGGTGGCGCGCATGCCGTCGGCGTCGATCCGCAGCCCGCCCCAGCGCTTGTACCCCTGCTCGGAGCCGAGGAAGAAGTTGCGCCAGACGGGCATCAGCGGCACCACGGCGAGGTCCTGGTAGACGGTGGCGATGCCGCGGTCCAGGGCCTGGCGCGGGGAGTCGAAGCGGACCTCCTCGCCGCCCACCGTGAAGGTGCCCTCGTCGTGCCGGTGCAGCCCGGCGATGATCTTGATCAGGGTGGACTTGCCGGCGCCGTTGTCGCCGAGCACGCAGCTGATCTCGCCGGCCCGCAGGGTCAGCGAGACGTCCTCCAGGGCGCGCACGGTGCCGTAGGTCTTGCCGACACCCCGCAGGGAGAGGAGCTCGGTCATCGGGGCCCCCGTTCGGCGCGGCGCTTGACCAGGGAGTTCAGCAGGGCGGCGAGCAGCAGCATCGCACCCAGGAAGAACTTGAACCAGTCGGGGTTCCACTGGGCGTAGATGATGCCCTTGCTGACCATGCCGAAGATCAGCGCGCCGAGCGCGGAGCCGACCACCGAGCCGTAGCCGCCGGTGATCAGGCAGCCGCCGATGACGGCCGCGACGATGTAGATCAGCTCGTTGCCGACGCCCTCGCCGGACTGCACCGTGTCGAAGGAGAACAGCAGGTGCTGGCCGAGCACCCAGGCGCCGAAGCCGACGAACAGGTAGAGCACGGTCTTCGTCCGGGCGACCGGCACCCCGACCGCGCGGGCCGCGGCCGCGTCCCCGCCGACCGCGAAGATCCAGTTGCCGAACCGGGTGCGCAGCAGCACCCAGCTGCCCACCAGCAGCAGGCCCAGCCACCACCAGACGGTGGCCTTGATCGTCAGCCCGCCGACGGTGACCTCGGAGGCGAACAGCCAGCGGCAGGAGGCGAAGCCCTCCATGTCGGAGATCGGCTTGGTGGAGACGGTGCCGGAGACCAGCTTGGTGACGCCGAGGTTGGCACCGGTCAGCATCAGGAAGGTGCCGAGGGTGACGATGAAGCTCGGCAGCTTGGTGCGCGAGAGCATCCAGCCGTTGAACAGGCCGACCGCCAGCGTGACGGCCAGCGAGACCAGCACGCCCACCCAGGTCACCGCGGTGAGCTGGTAGGAGACCATCGACGAGGTCAGCGCGGCGGTGGTGACCAGGACGCCGGCCGAGAGGTCGAACTCGCCGCCGATCATCAGCAGCGCGACCGGGACGGCCATGATCCCGATGGTGGAGGCCGCGTACAGCACGGTGCCCAGCGAGGAGACCCGCAGGAAGGGCTCGGCGACGGCGGCGAAGACCAGGAAGACCGCGGCGGCGGCGATCAGCGCGCCCAGCTCGGGCCGGGCGGCCAGCCGGCGCAGCGCGGCCGGGCGCTCCCCGCGATCGGCCGCCAGGACGTCGGAGGTGCTCACCTGGTCCCCCTCGCGACGTACTCGGCGAGGGCGTCCGCGTTGTCCTTGGTGAGGATCTGCGGGCCGGTGGCCACCGGCTTGCCGCCGCCGAGCATGTTGAGGTTGTACCGGTAGAGCCAGATCAGGTCGACGCCCTGGTAGCCCTGGAGGTAGGGCTGCTGGTCGACGGCGAAGCCGACGGTGCCCGCCTTGAGGCCGGACACCACCTGGGTGCCCAGGTCGAAGGTGTCGAGCTCGACCGGGCGGCGGGCGTCCTGGATCGCCTGCAGGCCGGTGGCCGCCATCGGGCCGGAGAGGGTGAGCACGGTGTCGATCGCCGGGTCGGCCTGCAGCTTGGCGGAGAGGGCCGCGCGGGCGTCGGGCATGTTGACGCCGTCGACGTACAGCACCTGGAAGGCGCCGCCGGCGGTGCTCCGGGCGCCGGAGCAGCGCTGCTCCTGGCCGACGTTGCCCTGCTCGTGGATCACGCACAGGACGTTCTTGCGGCCGCGGTGGGCCAGCTCGGTGCCGGCGGCCTGGCCGGCGGTGGCCTCGTCCTGGCCGATGTGGGTGAGGGCGCCGAACCTGGCGGAGTACTCCTGGCCGGAGTTGATGGTGATCACGGGGATGCCGGCGGCCTTGGCCTTGCCGAGCACGTCGGCCATCGCGTCGCCCTTGGCGAGGGTGACCAGCAGGCCGTCGACCTTCTGGTCGATGGCGGCCTGGACGAGCTGGACCTGGTTCTGGGTCTGCGCGTCGTTGGAGTACAGGAAGGTGATGTTGTCCTTCGCGGCGGCCTGCTCGGCGCCCTTGCGCACGGTGTCCCAGAAGGCGTCGCCGGCGCCCGCGTGGGTCACCATGGCGACCTTCCAGCGCGGGGTGGTGACGGCGCCGCCGGCGGCGGCCGCGGCCTTGGCGCGGGCCTCCTCGGCGCGTCTTCCTCCGGTGCTGCTGCAGCCGGCGACGGCGACCGTGAGGGCCAGGACGGCCAGCGCGGCGGCGGCGGGCCTCAGCCGGCGGACGGGACTCATGCGGGTTGTGCTCATCCCCATAGTCTCGCTTCCCCGCGGACGCGCCTTCGCACCGCCTCGCCCGGAGGGGCGATCCGTCCGGACGGTATCGTGCCCGGTGGGGCGATTCCTGGGAGTCCGCTGGGTGCGACGTCCGGAGGGGGTCCGCCGGGGTGGCAGACTAGGGCGGACCCGAAAAGGGGGAACCTCGCGCGAGCGTGATGTTCCTCTCAGGTTCCGCACAGATTCCGACGGCAACCGATCCCCGTTCCTGGCCGTCTGATGCCATTGAGGTGGCGGTCCGGGCGAGTGGGGCCCGGGCGGCTTCGAACCCGGATACGAGAACTTCATGCAACTGACAGGTACGCCATTCTTCATCTGCACGGTCGTTCTCGTGCCGATCTCCATCGCGGTGGCGATGTGGTTCTGGGGCCGGGTCAAGGGCCCCAAGCCGGTGCGCGTCCTGTCCAGGCTCGCCATGATCGTGTTCTGCCAGGTCACCGCGGTGGTCATGGTCTTCGTCATGGTCAACAACGCCAACCTGATCTACGGCAGCTGGGACGACCTGCTCGGCACCGGCAACCACGTGCGGGCGGTGCCGCCCGTCCCGCCGCAGGAGGCGGCCGCGGGCGGCGGCCAGGGCGCGGCCCCGGCGGGCGGCGGGGGCGGCGCGCCGGCGAGCGACGCGGCGCACACCCCGGCCAACCCGCCGGCCAACAAGGTGCAGCAGTCCTTCCGCGGCGTGGACGACCCGAAGGTGCCGGGCGACGTCCAGAAGACCGACCTCAAGGGCCAGCTGTCCGGCGTCGACGGCGAGGTGCTGGTCTGGCTGCCGCCGCAGTACCACGACCCGGCGTTCAAGGACAGGAAGTTCCCGGTGGTCGAGCTGATCCCCGGCTACCCGGGCTCCTCCTCCACCTGGTACGGCACGCTCAAGGTCTCCGAGCAGCTCAAGCCGCTGATGCAGCAGGGCAAGGTGGCGCCGTTCATCCTGGTCTCGCCGCGCACCCTGCTGCTGGGCAACCGCACCGACGCCGGCTGCACCGACGTGCCGGGCAAGGTCAACGCCGACACCTGGCTGACCCGGGACGTGCCGCAGATGATCCTGGACAACTTCCGGGCCGACCCCTCCGCCGACCGCTGGGCGATCGCCGGCTACTCGGCGGGCGCGCACTGCGCCGCCAAGCTCTCGCTGGCCCACCCGAACCGCTACCGGGCGGGCGTCAGCCTCTCGGGCTACAACGACCCGGCGACCGAGAAGGACTCGCTGGTCGGCAAGGACCCCGCGCTGCGCGAGGCCAACAACCCGGTCACCATCGTGAAGGGCGCCGCCCAGCCGCCGAAGGTCGCGCTGTACGTCTCGGGCAACAAGGGCGACGGCTACGAGGACGGCCAGGCGATCGCCGCCGCCGCCAAGGCGCCCACCACCGTGCAGGTGGTGGAGACCACCGGTCCGCACTCCAGCGACGTGTGGAAGGACATGGTGCCGGGCGTCTTCGAGTGGCTGACCGGCATCATCCCGGCCCAGTAGCCCGTTCGTGCGCAGCGGCCCCCGGGAGCGTGCTCCCGGGGGCCGCTCTCCGTCACGCGGCTCAGGCCAGTTCGAGGGCCAGGTAGAAGTCCACCCGGTCCTCCAGGCGGGACAGGTCGCGGCCGGTCAGCTCCTCGACGCGGCCGATCCGGTAGCGCAGGGTGTTGACGTGGACGTGCAGCTGGGCGGCGCACCTGGTCCAGGAGCCGTCCGAGCGCAGGAACGCCTCCAGGGTGCGCACCAGGTCCGCCTGGTGTTCGAGGTCGTAGGCGATCACGGTGTCCAGCAGCCGGCTGCGGAAGGCCCGGCGGACCTCGTCCGGGACGGCGGCCAGCAGCAGCACGTGCGAGGCCAGCTCCTCCGGCCCGGCCACGCGGACCCCGCCGGCCCGGGAGGCGGCGATCCGGCGGGCGTGCCGGGCCTCCTCCAGCGCCCCGCGCAGGCCGACGGCCTCCCGGGCGGGCGCCGAGACGCCGAGGGTGATCCGGCCCTCCGGGCCGAGCCCGGCCTCCAGTGGGGCCAGCAGCCCGCGCAGTTCCTCGGCGGGCAGCGGGCCCTCGGCCGCGGGCATCACCACCACCGCGCCGGTGCCGTCCCCGGCGACCAGCGCGCGGTCGCCGGCGCCGCCCAGCGCCTCCTCCAGGACGGCCCGCACCACGCCCTCGGGCAGTGCGGTGCCCTCGGCGCTGAGCACCAGCCAGGCGTCGTCCTCCTCGCGCGGCCCGGGGCCCTCGTCGCGGGCGGCCATCGCCGCGGAGGCGTAGAGGGTGCGGCTGATCTCGGCCGGGTCGGCGTCGCGCCGCAGCAGGGCGAGCACCTCGTCGGCGAGGCGGCGGCGCAGCCGGCGGCCCTCGTCGCGGCGGTGGCGCTCGGCGGCGACCAGCCGGGCGAGGTTCTCGGCGAGCTGCTGGCGCTTGCCGGTCCACTCGGTGACGTCACCGGCCACCACGAGCACCCAGTCGGCCAGCGGGGACGGCGCCTGCGGGTCGACGGGCGCGGGCAGCAGCGAGTAGGCGCCGGCCGCCAGGCGGGCCCGGTGCGGGGGGCGGCGGCGCTGGCGCTGGGCGGCCAGGTGGGCGCGGACCAGCTGGTCGCGGTCCTCGGCGGGCAGCCGGTCGGCGGGGCCGGCGATCACCGCGGCGGTCGGGGTGAGCACCCAGCAGTCGAGGTCGAGGTCGCCGCCGAGCAGGTCGAGGACGGCGTCCAGTCCGCCGCCGCCGGCCGCCGAGACCAGCAGCCGGTGCCGGTCGACGAGGGCGGCGAGGTCGGCGGCCCGGTCGGCGGAGACCTGGCGGCCGACGAACTCGGTGACGGTGCCGAAGGCGATGTCGTCGGGCACCGCGAGCAGCGGCATCCGGTGCCGGCGGCAGGCCTCGACGAGGTCCTCGGGCACCGGGCCGACCTCGGCCTCCCCGGCCGCCAGGGCGACCGCCCCGCCCGCCGCGAGGGTGCGCACGAACCGCTCGGAGTCGGCCGGGGAGCTGCGCCAGAGCATGCCGGTGAGGACCAGCTCGCCGCCGTGCAGGTACCGGCCGGGGTCGTGCAGGTCGGTCGTCATCACCCCGCTGACCTGCCGGTCCAGCTCCTCCTCGGCCGCGAGCAGACGCAGGCGCGGGGCGCCGGGGGCGAGCAGGTCACGGACACGCATCCGCGGGCTCCTTCGGGGGCTGGTGGCTGGGGTCGGGGGGCGGGGCGGCAGGAGGGGTGGGGCGGGGCGGGGATCGCGGGGCCGTGACTCGGGGACGACGGCCGGACTACGGTCGTAGGTGGGACCGCGCGGCCGGCCCGCGGCGTCGTCCCCGGTGCCGTCCCCGGCGCGGGCCCCTTGGAGGAACGTACAGGATGCCGGGCGACCGCGCGGCCGGGGCTTCATGCCATCGGTGACTGCCCGCGGCCCGGTCGCGGCGGTTCACTGTCCACACGCCCCCGACCCGCCCCGTGACCGGGACGGCGACGACGTGAGGAGGCCCGCATGGAGTTCCTTCGCCCCGCCACCTGGGACGAGGCGCTCGCGGCGAAGGCCGAACGCCCGGCCGCGCTGCCCATCGCCGGCGGCACGGACGTCATGGTCGAGCTGAACTTCGACGTGCGCCGCCCGCCCGCGGTCCTCGACCTGAACCGCGTCACCGAGCTCACCGAGTGGTCGGACGACGGCGCGGTGGTCCGGCTCGGCGCCGCCGTCCCCTACAGCCGGATCATCGCCGAGCTGTCCGGTCCGCTGCCCGGCCTGGCGCTGGCCGCCCGCACCGTCGGCTCCCCGCAGATCCGCAACCGCGGCAGCGTCGGCGGCAACCTGGGCGCGGCCTCCCCCGCCGGCGACGCGCACCCGCCGCTGCTGGCGGCCGGCCGCGACGTGTTCGTCGAGGCGGCCTCGGTGCGCGGCACCCGGCTGATCCCCATCGACGACTTCTACACCGGGGTGAAGCGCAACAGCCTGGCGGCCGACGAGCTGATCCGCGCCGTGCGGATCCCGGTCGCCGACGGCCCGCAGCAGTTCTCCAAGATCGGCACCCGCAACGCCATGGTGATCGCGGTCTGCGCGTTCGGCCTCGCGCTGCACCCGCGCACCGGCACCGTCGGCACCGGCATCGGCTCGGCCGCCCCCACCCCGCGCCGCGCCGCCGAGGCCGAGGAGTACCTGCGCGAGACGCTCGCCGGGCGCGGCCTGTGGCGAAGCGGCGAACCGCTCGGCACCGAGGTGGTCCGGCGGTTCGGCGAGCTGGTCACGGCCGCCGCCGCCCCGATCGACGACGTCCGGGGCACCGCCGACTACCGGCGGCACGCGCTCGCCGTGATGGCCCGGCGCACGCTCACCTGGGCCTGGAACGACTACCGCGAGCAGATCAGGAGCGCGGCATGAGGGTCACCTTCACCGCCAACGGCAGGCCGGTCGAGGCCGACGACGTGTGGGAGGGCGAGAGCCTGCTGCACGTGCTGCGCGAGCGCGTCGGCCTGCCCGGCTCGAAGAACGCCTGCGAACAGGGCGAATGCGGATCCTGCACGGTCTACCTGGACGGCGTGCCGGTCTGCGCCTGCCTGGTCGCGGCCGGCCAGGTGCAGGACCGCGAAGTGCGCACCGTCGAGGGCCTGGGCACCGAGGACGGCGGGCTCGGCCCGGTCCAGCAGGCCTTCCTGGACGCCGGCGCCGTCCAGTGCGGCTTCTGCACGCCCGGCCTTCTGGTGCAGACCGACGCGCTGCTGGCCCGCGACCCGCAGCCCTCCGACGCGGACATCCGCGAGGCGCTCTCGGGCAACCTGTGCCGGTGCACCGGCTACGAGAAGATCATGGACGCGGTGCGGCTGGCGTCCGCCCGGGCGTGTGCCGGCAGGGCGGTGACCGAATGAACGCGCGGGCCCCCCGGGAGCGGCGGACCCCCCGGGCGCAGCGGGCCGTCCAGGGGCAGAAGAACCTCCAGGCGATCCGGCAGAGCAGCCGGCACGGCGTCGGCGGCTCGCCGCTGCGCCCGGACGGCGTCCTCAAGGTGCGCGGCGAGTTCGCCTACTCCTCCGACCTGTGGCACGAGGACATGCTGTGGGGCACGGCGCTGCGCTCGCCGCACCCCCGGGCGAACATCCTGTCCGTCGACGTCTCCGGCGCGCTCGCCGTGCCCGGGGTCTTCGCTGTGCTCACCCACGAGGACATCCCCGGCAGCAAGTACTACGGACTGGACGTCCCCGACCAGCCGGCCCTGGCGATCGACAAGGTCCGCTACCAGGGCGAGCCGGTCGCGCTGGTCGCCGCCGACCACCCGGAGACCGCCCGGCGCGCGGCGCGGCGGATCGAGGTCGAGTACGAGGTGCTGACCCCGATCGTCACCGAGGAGCAGTGCCTCGACCCGCGGACGTACGGGTACGTGCACGAGCCTCACGAGTACCGGTCGCACGCGCACGGCAACATCTGCCACGAGCAGCGGGTGGTCTGCGGCCTCGGCGTCACCGACGAGGTGCGGGCGCGGGCGGACGTGGTGGTCCGCGGCACCTACGAGGTGGGCATGCAGGACCAGGCCTTCCTCGGCCCGGAGTCCGGGCTGGCGGTGCCGGCCGAGGACGGCGGCGTCGACCTCTACATCGCCACCCAGTGGCTGCACGCGGACCGCCGGCAGATGGCGCCGGTGCTCGGGCTGCCGGAGGAGAAGGTCCGGCTCACCCTGGCCGGGGTCGGCGGCGCGTTCGGCGGCCGCGAGGACCTCTCGATGCAGATCCACGCCTGCCTGCTGGCGCTGCGCACCGGCCGGCCGGTCAAGATCGTCTACTCCCGGGACGAGTCCTTCTTCGGCCACGTCCACCGCCACCCGGCGCGGATGACCTACGAGCACGGCGCCACCCGGGACGGCAGGCTGGTCTACGCCGACGCCCGGATCGTGCTGGACGGCGGCGCGTACGCCTCCACCTCGCCCGCCGTGGTCGGCAACGCGGCCTCGCTCGGCCACGGCCCGTACGCGATCCCGAACGTGCGGATGCACGCCCTCGCGCTGTACAGCAACAACCCGTCCTGCGGGGCGATGCGCGGCTTCGGCGCGGTGCAGGCGGCGTTCGGCTACGAGAGCCAGATGGACCGGCTGGCCGCCGAACTGGGCATGGACCCGGTCGAGTTCCGCCGGATCAACGCGGTGCGGCAGGGCGACCGGATGCCCACCGGCCAGGAGATCGACGCGCCCGCACCGGTCGCCGAACTGCTGCGGCGGGTCAAGGACATGCCGCTGCCGCCGCCGCTGGACCCCGATGACCCCGACTTGCGGCGGCTGCCCGGCGCGCTGTCCAACACCTCGCACGGCGAGGGCATCGTGCGCGGCGTCGGCTACTCGGTCGGCATCAAGAACGTCGGCTTCTCCGAGGGCTTCGACGACTACTCCACCGCGCGGGTGCGGCTGGAGGTGATCGGCGGCGAGCCGGTCGCCCTGGTGCACACCGCGATGGCCGAGGTCGGCCAGGGCGGCGTCACCGTGCATGCCCAGATCGCCCGCACCGAGCTGGGCGTCGAGCAGGTGACCATCCAGCCCGCCGACACCGGGATCGGCTCGGCCGGTTCGACCTCCGCCTCCCGGCAGACCTACATGACGGGCGGCGCGGTCAAGCTGGCCGCCGAGGCGGTCCGGCGGGCGCTGATCGAACGGGGCCGGCGCCGCTACGGCTGGACCGGGCAGGACCTCACGCTGGCCGGCGGCAAGGTCGTCTCCGCCGCGGCCGGCCCGCTGGTCGCCGTCGCCGACCTGCTCGGCGACGACGCCATCGAGGTGACCCGCGAGTTCCGCCACCGCCCCACCACCCCCTTCGACCGGGAGACCGGGCAGGGCGTCGGCCACGTCCAGTACAGCTTCTGCGCCAACCGCGCGGTGGTCGACGTGGACGTCGAACTCGGCCTGGTCAAGGTGGTCGAGCTAAGCGCCGTCCAGGACGTCGGCAAGGCGCTCAACCCGCTCGCGGTGGTCGGCCAGATCCAGGGCGGCTGCACCCAGGCGCTGGGGCTCGCGGTGATGGAGGAGATCGTCCTGCGGGACGGGAAGGTGCGCAACGCCTCCTTCACCGACTACCTCATCCCGACCATCCTGGACACCCCGCCGATCCCGGTCGAGCTGCTCGAACTGCCGGACCCGCACGCCCCGTACGGGCTGCGCGGGGTGGGCGAGGCGCCGACCGTCTCGGCCACGCCGTCCATCGTGGCGGCCATCCGTGCCGCCACCGGCCTGGCGCTGAACCGCATCCCGGTGCGGCCCGAGCACCTGACCACCGAGCGGCCCGGGGGCCGGTAGGGGTCCGGCCGTCCTCCCGGGAGTCCGTTCCCCTTCCCGCGCCCCCTCGTTGACCGGCTGTCAGGTGCCGGCCGGGCGCGTACCGGACGCGTGCGGGCGCATACCGGGCGCATACCGGGCGCATACCGGGCGCGTGCCGGGCCCGCCGCCGCGGGGACCGCCGCCGTGCGGGATCGTTCTCCCGTACGGCGGCGGATCACGGGCGCCACGGATCACGGGCAGCGCGGATCACGGGCAGTGCCCCGGCCCGCCCGGTTCGCCTACCCTCGAAGGCACGAAGGAGCTCCCGTCATGCAGGACATCGCCCAGCAGCTGCTGGCCTGGCACGCGTCCGGCCGCTCCTTCGCCGTGGCCACCGTGGTCGGCGTCACCGGCAGCGCCCCGCGCGACCCGGGCGCCGCGCTCGCCGTCGACGCGGACGGCGAGGCCGTCGGCAGCGTCTCCGGCGGCTGCGTCGAGGGGGCCGTCTACGAGCTGTGCCGGGCCGCCATCGCCTCCGGCGAGCCGGTGCTGGAACGGTTCGGTTACAGCGACGAGGACGCCTTCGCCGTCGGCCTGACCTGCGGCGGCGCCCTGGACGTCTTCGTCCAGCCGGTCGTCCCCGGCGCCGATCCCGCGCTCGACGCCGGCATCGCGCTGGTCGCCGCCGGCACCCCCGTGGCACTCGCCCGCGTCGTCGCCGGCCCCTCCGGGCTGCTCGGCGCCACCCTCGCCGTCACCGCCGGGACCCACCACGGCGCCCTCTCCCCCGCCCCCACGGTGTCGGCCGCGCTGGAGCGGGCCGCCGTCACCGAGGCGCGCGCCCTGCTCGACGCCGGCCGCACCGGCCGGCTCGTCCTCGGCCTCGACGGACGCCCCTGCGACGAGCACGGGCGCGGCACCGTCACCCTGTTCGTCGAGTCGTACGTGCCCGCGCCCCGGATGCTGGTGTTCGGCGCGATCGACTTCGCCGCGGCCGTCGTGCGGATCGGCAAGTTCCTCGGCTACGACGTCACCGTCTGCGACGCCCGGCCCGTCTTCGCCACCGAACGGCGCTTCCCCGACGCGGACCGGGTGGTCGTCGACTGGCCGCACCGCTACCTGGACTCCCAGCTGGACCGGCTGGACGGCCGCACGGTGCTCTGCGTGCTCACCCACGACGCCAAGTTCGACCTGCCGCTGCTGGAACGCGCGCTGCGGCTGCCGCTCGGCTACGTCGGCGCGATGGGCTCGCGCCGCACCCACCGCGAACGGGTGGCCGGGCTGCGCGAGGCCGGGCTGACCGATGCCGAACTCGCCCGGCTGCGCTCCCCGATCGGCCTGGACCTCGGCGCCCGCACGCCCGAGGAGACCGCCGTCTCGGTCGCCGCCGAGATCGTCGCCCACCGGCGGGGCGGCGGCTGCCTGCCGCTCAGCGCCGGGGACGGGCCGATCCACCACGCCCTCACGGCCGGGGGTGCGGAGGAGCGGGCGACCGGCGGGGCGGCGGGCGAGCCGCACGCGGCCTGAGCGGGGCCCGGCCGGTGCGGGACCTCAGCGCACCACGTTGTAGGCCTCGCAGACCAGCGGCGGGGCGGTCGCCATCCCCACCTCGCGCAGGATCGGCAGCAGCACCGCCGCGAAGTGGTCGAAGGCCTCCCGGGACTCCCAGACGTCCGTGACGTGCCAGCCCGCGCCGTCCGGCAGCGGACCGGCCGCGTGCGTCAGCAGCCCGCGCACCGGCCAGTCCTCGGGCCGGTTCAGCCCGGTGCCGCCGGTGAGCCGGTCCACCGACTCCTCGTACTGCTCCCGGGTCACCCCGGGAAGGTCGAACACCACGATGATCGCCATGGGACGGGCTCCTGTTCCGCCGGCCGTCGTCCGGTCGTCGTCCGGACGCCTCCCAGTGCAGCCCGCGGGACGGCGCAGCGGCCAATCCGGTACCGCCGACCGGGTGAATTGCGGGCCCCGCGCGGCGGCGGGAGGCTGGAACGGAGGACTCGCCCGAGCCCGGAAAAGGGGCACCGCCATGCGCGCGCTGCTGGAGATCGAACTCGACACCCAGACGACCAACCGGGCCATCACGGACGGCGCCCTCGCGGCGAAGTTCAACCAGATCATGGCCGGCCTCAAGCCCGAGGCCGCCTACGCCTTCCCCCGGCACGGCCGGCGCTGCCAGATCGTCGTGGTCGACGTGCCCGACGAGGCGTCCATCGTCAGGATCTGCGAGCCGTTCTGGTTGGAGTTCAACGCCCACATCGACATGCACATCTGCATGGACCCGGACGATCTCCGCGAGGGCCTGAGCCGCCTGGGCCGCTGATCCCCCGGGCTCCGGTCAGTCGGAGACCGCCAGCTTCACGCCGAAGCCGACCACCACCACACCCGTCACCCGGTCCATCGCCCGGCGCGCCACCGGGCGGCGCAGCCAGCCGCGCAGCGCCCGGGCGAAGGCCACCAGCACCAGCGACCAGAGCAGGCCCTCCAGCACGTGGACGCCGGTCAGGGCCACCCCGGCGGCGAAGTGCGGGGCACTCGCCGGGATGAACTGCGGCAGCATCGCGACGTAGAAGACGCCCACCTTCGGGTTGAGCAGGTTGGTCAGCAGGCCGCGCCGCCAGCCGGACGCCAGACCGCCCACCGGGGCCTTCTCCTCGTCCGGCCCTGACTCCTGCTCCCGCCCGTCCCCGGCTGCCGTTCCGTCCCCGCCCGCCGCGCCGGCCCGGGCGCGGAGCATCCCGATCCCCATCCACACCAGGTAGGCGGCGCCCGCCCAGCGCAACACCTCGTAGCCGACCTTCGAGGCGGTGAGCAGCGCCGTCACGCCGGCCGAGGTGAGCGTCCCCCAGAGCAGCGTGCCGGTCTGGATCCCGAGCACCACGCCCCACGCCTGCCGCCGATGGCCCAGCGCCGAGGTGCGCAGGATGAGGGCGGTGTCCAGCCCCGGGGTGAGCGTGAGCAGGCCCACGACGAGGGCGAAGGACCAGAGGGCGGTCGTCATCTCCATGGCCCTGATCGTACGGGGGCGCGGACCGCCCGCCGGACGGGTTCTCCACCTGCGGTTCTGCGCCCGCGGCCGAGGGCCTCAGGCCGCGCGCCGCACCCGCTCGGCGACCGGGCGGCCCTCCTGCTCGGTCGGGTCGTACTCGACCCGCTCGCCCTCGGCCAGCCTCCGGTCACCGCCGGCGGACGTCAGGATCGAGTCGTAGTACACGTACAGCGGCGGGCCGTCGTCGTCGGGGGTGATCAGGCCGTACCCGTGGTCGGCGTGGTAGGACTGCACGGTGCCGGTGGCCATCGGGGACTCCTCGGGTCCGTGGGGCGTGCGGGTGCGGGAACGTGCGGGGCACGGGGGCGCGAGGCCGAAACCTCCCCCGGCCACCCATGATCGGTGCTGGACCGGCCGGGCGCGCCCCGGCCCCGAGAGGGAGGACGGTCGGCGGATGCGCACGGCCCGGGCGATCTCGCTGCTCCTGCTGCTCCAGGCGCGCCGCGCCATGACCGGCGCCGAACTGGCCGCCGAGCTGGAGGTCTCCGAGCGCACGGTGCAGCGCGACGTGCTGGCACTGGCCGAGGCCGGCGTCCCCGTGTACGCCGACCGGGGGCGGGCCGGCGGCTACCGGCTGCTCGACGGCTACCGCACCCGGCTGACCGGTCTCGACCGGGCCGAGGCGGAGGTGCTGCTGCTGGCCGGCCTGCCCGGGCCGCTCGGGGCGATGGGCCTCGCCGATCCGGCCCTGGCCGCCCGGCTCAAGGTGGCCGGCGAACTCGGCGAGGCCCCCGCCGCCGGGGCCCGGCGGTTCCACCTGGACGCGCCCGGGTGGTTCCGCGACGCGCCCGTGCCGCCGCTGCTGGCCGAGGTCGCGCGGGCGGTGTGGGGCGGGTGGCTGCTGCGGGTGCGCTACCGGCGGCGCCCCGGCGCGGAGCAGGGCGGCGTCGAGCGGCTGCTGCGGCCGTACGGGCTGGTGCTGAAGGCGGGCGCCTGGTACCTGGTCGCCCGGCCGGACGGCGACGCCCGGCCGGACGGCGGTGATGGTGACGGTGGCGGCGGCGGTGACGGCGGCGGTGACGGTGACGGCAGCGGTGACGGCGGCCACCGGGTGTACCGGGTCGACCGGCTGGCCGTCGCCGAACCGCTCGCCGACCGGCCGTTCGAACGCGACGAGGCCTTCGACCTCGCCGCGTTCTGGGACGCCAAGGCCGCCGGGTTCGCCCGCTCGCTGCTGCGCGAGCGCGTCACCGTCCGGATCAGCCCGCACGGCCTCGACCGGCTGCCGCACCTGCTCGAACCGGTCGCCGTCCAGGAGGCGCTCGCCACCGCCGGGGAGCCGGACGGACACGGGTGGGTGACCGTCCGGCTGCCGGTGGAGTCCCTGGACGTCGGCTACGAGGAACTGCTGCGGCTCGGACCGGAGGCCGAGGTGCTCGAACCGCCGGCCCTGCGCCGACGGCTGGCCGAGGCGGCGGCCCGCGCCGCCGCGCTCTACGGCCCGCCGCAGCGGTAGCCGGCCCCAGCGCTGGCCCGGCGGTGCTCAGCGGTGCTCAGCGGTAGCCGGCCGGGTCCAGCGGGCCGTCCGCCGCCTCCACGTCGACCAGGTAGCGGAAGGCGTCCGGGCGGCTGCCGTCCAGGTCGGTGAAGCCGTACTCGCCAGCCAGGGCGCCGCTGGAGAACGAACCGCCGTTGAACCGCGCCACCCGCGGATCCGCGGCCAGCGCCACCACCGCCCGGCCCACGTACGCCGGCGACTCCGAGATGCCGAACTGCGGCTCGGCCGCCGTCGCCTCGCGCCAGGTCTCCTCGGTGACGCCGAAGTGCTCCAGCATCATCTCCGAACGCATCCACCCCGGCGTCAGCGCCACCGCCGTCGCCCCGCGCGGGGCCAGCTCGTGCCCCAGCGCGAAGGCCATCCGCAGCACGGCGGCCTTCGCGACGTCGTAGAAGAAGGAGTTCCGGTACCGGGTGGCGTTGTACTCGGCCGTGCCGTCGGTCATCTCCACCACCAGCCCGCCGGGGCGGCGCAGCAGCAGGGGCAGCAGGTGGTGGCTGGTGATCGCGTGCGTCTCGACGGCCAGCCGCAACAGCCGCAGACCCTTGTCCAGGTCGTGCTCCCAGACCGGGCTGTCCCAGGCGAACAGCTGCTCACCGCCCCAGATGTCGTTCACCAGGATGTCCAGCCCACCCTGCTCGGCCTCGATCCGCGCGGCCACCGCCGCCACCTCGGCGGGCACCAGGTGGTCGGCGCGCACCGCGATGCCGCGCCCGCCGGCCGCCGTCACCAGCTCCGCCGTCTCCTCCAGCGTCTCCGCGCGCCCGTACTCGCCCCGGTGGCCCTCGGCGCTGCGCCCCGTCCCGTACACCGTCGCCCCCGCGGCCCCCAACTGCACCGCGATCCCCCTCCCGGCCCCCCGGGTGGCCCCCGCCACCAGTGCGACCTTGCCCTTCAGCGGCTGCTCCGTCATTCCCTCGCCCTTCCTCGGTGCCCATGGTGTCTCCACCCGTCACCACCGATGCTCCCCCGGAATCCCGACACCTCCTGTCGGGATTGCGGGCCGATCGAGGCCGAGGAACGTATGGCAGCGGCACCCTACGCAAATGGCTCTCAAGCGCACGACCGTCTACGTCGAAGCCGAAGACCTCGCCGTGATCAAGGAGGCGGCAGCCCGGGAGGGGATGGCGGAGGCGGAGATCATCCGGGAAGGGATCCATCTCGCCGCCATGCCCCCCCCCCGGCGCACCTGGGACGAACCGTTCTTCAGCCGGACCCACAAGCCGATCGGCGAGGCCACTGAGGACGACCTCTGGGCCGACAGGGCAGCGGCCTACGAGCGAACGAAGCGGGCTGCCGCCCTGCCCGAGCGAGAGCAGGGCCCTGCGTGATGTCAACGAGACTTCCGGGCGGTCCGCCCTCTGACGGCCGAGCACAAAGCCTTCCGGATCCTGCCCTTCGATCTGTGAGCCGTCCTCATCGGTCCGGGGCGCGCGGTGCCACCGCGTGCCCCGGGCCTCGGCGCCCCCGTTCAGGTGAAGTCGAGGCGGGCGGCGAGGCGCAGGAGACCGGGGGCGAGGCGGCTGAGGAGCCGGGCGGCCTTGGCCTCGGGGGTGACGGGGACGACGGGCTTGTTGGTGCGGACGGCGGTCAGGATCGCGGTGGCGACCTTCTCCGGCGGGAAGCCGCGCCGGGCGTAGAGGCGGGCGGCGCGGGCCTGCTTGGCGGCCTGTTCGTCGGCGGTGGTGGCGGAGAAGGTGGAGGTGCGGGTGATGTTGGTGTTGACGATGCCGGGGCAGATGGTGGAGACGCCGATGCCGTGGCCGGCGAGTTCGGCGCGCAGGCAGTCGGAGAGCATGAAGACGGCGGCCTTGCTGGTCGCGTAGGCGGTGAGCGCCTTGGACGGCAGATAGGCGGCGGCGGAGGAGAGGTTGACGATGTGGCCGCCCTCGCCGCGCTCGGCCATCAGGGCGCCGAAGGCGCGGCAACCGTGGATGACGCCCCAGAGGTTGACGTCCAGGACCCGCTGCCACTCCTTCTCGGTGGTCTCCAGGAAGGAGCCGGAGTGGCCGATGCCGGCGTTGTTGACGACCACGTCGGGCACACCGTGCTCGGCGGCGATCTGCTGGGCGAAGGCGTCGACGGCGGCGCCGTCCGCGACGTCGACCCGGTAGGCGTACGCGGTCGGGCCGATCAGGCCGGCGAGGTCGGCGGTGCGGCGGGCCGCGTCGAGGTCGACGTCGCAGACCACCACCCGGGCGCCCTCCTCGGCGAAGGCGAGGGCGGTGGCCCGGCCGATGCCGCTGCCGCCTCCGGTGACGACGACCAGCCGGCCGTCGTGGGGCGTGCCCGCGCCGGCCGCGGGGCGGGCGGCCTCGCCGGCCTCGGTGCGGGCGACGTGTCGGCGGACGAGTCCGGCCACGGTGGTTCCCTTCTCCAGCAGCGCGGACCAGTGGGTGGCGCGCAGGGTACGGCGGGTCAGTCGGGGCACCCAGCGCTCCAGGCCCTCGGAGAGGTAGCCGCCGACGTAGTGGTCCTCGGTGAGGGTGATCAGCTGGACCGGCACCTCGGTGCGGCGTTCGCGCGGGTGGCGCAGGGTGGGGCGCATGTTGGCCCGGTAGAGCTCTATGCCGCGCACCGCGTCGCGGCGCAGGCTGGGCTGCGGGTGGCCGGGGCGCGGGGTGACGCCCTCCAGGTCGCGCAGCACCCGGGGCCAGGCGCGGGCGAGGCCCAGGCGCCAGACGCCGGGGGCGAGGTAGGGCAGGTGGAAGGCGGTGATGTACCAGGAGTGGGCGCCCTGGGAGAGCAGTTGCCGCAGGTGGCGGGGGGTGGGGCGGCGCAGCCGCTCGCGCAGCCAGTGGCCCATGTGGTCCAGGCAGGGCCCGGACATGGTGGTGTAGGAGGCGAGGCGGCGTTCGGCGCCGGGGGTGGTGACGGCCTCCCAGGACTGCAGCGAGCCCCAGTCGTGGGCGACGACGTGCACCGGGCGGTCGGGGCTGACGGCGTCGGCGACGGCGAACAGGTCGGCGGCGAGCTGTTCGAGGCGGTAGCCGGCGCGGTCGGCGGGGACGCCGGAGGCGCCGGCGCCGCGCACGTCGTAGCGGACCACGTGGTGGTCGCGGGCGAGGTCGGCGGCGACGTCGTCCCAGACGGCGTGGGTGTCGGGGTAGCCGTGGACCAGCAGGACGGTGGGGGCGGAGGGGTCGCCCTGCTCGTGGACGGCGAGCGGCAGGCCTCCGGAGTGGACCGTGCGGCGGCGGGTGGGGGTGCTCATCGGGCGGCTCCCTCGGTGGCGGTCGCGGTGGTCTTGGCGGTGGTCTTGGCGGTGGGCGCGCTGGGCTCGGTGGTCGTGGTGGTGGTCTTGATGGCGGCAGTATTCCAGCGGCGGACGTGCGGGAGGTCGTCGTCCAGCCAGTAGGCGTCGTCCTCGGTGACCACCAGCAGTTCCTCGAACTTGATGCCGACCTCGCGGAACCCGATGTGCGGTTCCACCGCCCACAGGCCCGGGGTGGGCGCGTGCCGGGAGGAGCGGCCGTCCGCCCAGAGCGGGGAGCGGCCGTGCAGGCGCTCGCTGACGAGTTCGCGGCCGAGCGTCTGGAGGGTTCGCACGCCGAAGCCGAAGACGTTCACCCCGGCCGGGCCGCGGGCCGTCATCCGGGTGACCTGGTGGCCGATCACCCGGCCCGGGTAGACCCGGTGGCGGTTGTCGTAGCCGTGCGCCTCGATCTGGGCGTCGACGGCCGCGTACACCTCGGCGAGCGGCTTGCGGGCGCGGACCTCGGCGAGGATCAGCTCGCGGTAGACCCGCAGGTCGGCGGCCAGGCGGTCCCAGACGCGGTTCTCGCCGACCTTGCCGCCGTAGCCGATGTCGGCGGTGTAGCCGTCGACGACGGGCGCGCAGTCCAGCACGTACGGCATGCCCTCCTGGAGGCGGCGGTTGCCGGCGAAGAACTGCAGCGGGGTGTGGAAGTGGCGGAAGGCCGTCCGGTCGCCGAACCAGGCGAAGGGGACGTGGAAGAAGTCCTGCACGCCGGCGGCGACCAGGCGGCGGCGCAGCTCCGCGGTGGCCTGGCGCTCGGTGACGCCGGGTTCGATCCAGGCGGCCACCTGCTCGGCGCAGTCGTAGGCGAGCTGCTGGGTCTCCCGGAAGCGGGCGAGGTCGCGCTCGGTGAACGGGAAGGCGGGGGTGCGCGGCACGGCGGGGCTCTCCTTCTAGAGGTCCAGCACGAGGGTCTCGCCCTCGGCGGCGCGGGAGACGCAGGGCAGCAGGGCGCCGGCGGCGCGCTGGTCGGGGGTGAGGCGGCGGTCGCGGTGGTCGGCGGTGCCGGCCAGCAGGCGGACCTCGCAGGTGCCGCAGAAGCCCTGCCGGCAGGAGTAGGCGAGGTCGGGGCGGGCCTCGCGCAGCACGTCCAGGGCGGAGCGGTCGGCGGGGACGGCCAGTTCGGGGCCCCCGGCGCCGAGGCGGACGGTGAACGGTTCGCCGTCGGTGACCGGGGCGGCGCCGAAGCGTTCGAAGTGCAGGGCGGCGGCGGGCGAGCCGTCGAGGGCCCGCCGCACGGCGGCGAGCATCGGCGCCGGGCCGCAGCAGTAGACGGCGGCGCCGCGCGGGGCGTGGGCGAGCAGGTCGGCGCCGGTGGGCGGGCCGCCGTGCTCGTCGTCGGTGCGCAGGTGGACCCGGCCCGGGTCGAGGGCGCGCAGTTCGGCGGCGAACGGGAGGGTGTCGGCGCTGCGGCCGGTGTGGACCAACTGCCAGTCCAGGCCGTGCCGCTGGGCCTCGCGGGCCATCGGCAGCAGCGGAGTGACGCCGATGCCGCCGGCCAGCAGCAGCACGGCCGGCTCGGCGCAGAAGGCGAAGCCGTTGCGCGGGCGGCGGGCGGTGAGCCGGGTGCCGGGGTGGACGGTGTCGTGGAGCTCGACGGAGCCGCCGCCCCCGTCGGGCAGGCGGCGCACGGCGACCCGGTAGGCGGCGCGGTCGGCGGGGTCGCCGCAGAGCGAGTAGTGGCGCTCACGGCCGGAGGGGAGGGTCAGGCGCAGGTGGGCGCCGGGCTGCCAGGCCGGGAGGGGGCTGCCGGAGGGGTCGGCGAGGGTCAGCTCGACGGCGTCGGCGGCGACGGCGCGGCGGGCGGTGACCACCAGGGCGAGCGCCGGGGCGGGGCGGCTGACGGGGCGCCGGGGGTTGCGGCGCAGCAGCGGGCCGCCGAGGGCCGGGCTGTAGCGGTCGCCGAACGCGGTGAGGAAGCGGAAGAAGGTGTCGGCGCGGGGGCGGCCGTAAAGGTCGGGGGGTGGGGTGCGCAGGTCCATCCGGCGGGGTCCTTGGGGGATCGGGCTCGAACGCGGGCGGGGGGACGGGCTCGGGTCCTCGGGGGCGGCTGACAACTGACAACTGACAGCTGACAGATTTCAGATGACAGATAACAGATAACGTCATCTGTCAGTTGTCAGCTGTCAGTGGCCTCCGGCGGCGGCGCGGGCGGCCGGGGAGGTCGCGAGGTAGCCGAGGGCCTGACTGGAGGAGCCCTCCTGGGTGGGGTGGTAGCCCGGGCGCAGGTAGCGCAGCCCGGAGCGGAGCGACCTGACCGGATCGGGCAGCAGACCGCGCCGGGCGATCCGGCCGGCCTCGCGCCAGGTGGGCCTGAGCCGGCCGTCCAGGGTGGGATCGGCGGCGAGCAGGAAGCGGGCGCCGCGCACCCAGAGGTGCACCAGCAGCGGACCGGAGACCAGCATGCCGCGGATCCGGCGGGCGTAGCCGGGGTCGAGGTGGACCATCAGGTCGAAGGCGACGCTGCGGTGCTCGACCTCCTCGGCGCCGTGCCAGCGCAGCAGATCGAGCATCGTCGGGTCGGCCTTGGCGCGGTCCAGGCCCGGGGAGTTGAGCGCCCAGTCGCCGAGGAAGGCGGTGAAGTGCTCGATCGCCGCGATGAAGGCGACGCGTTCGATGAGGTTCTCGCGGCGGCGGGCGGCGGACAGCCCGGGCTTGTCGCCGAGGACGCGCTGGAACAGCCAGGCGATCTGGCGCACGTACGGGCGCGGGTCGAGGCCCTGGCCGAGCAGGTGGTCGAGGACCTCCTGGTGCGCCTCGGCGTGGATGGCCTCCTGACCGATGAACCCCAGCACCTCCTCACGGAGTTGCTCGTCGCGGATCAGCGGCAGGGCCTCCTTGAAGACCTTGACGAACCAGCGCTCGCCCTCCGGCAGCAGCAGGTGCAGGACATTGATGACGTGGGTGGCCATCGGCTCGTCGGGGATCCAGTGCAGCGGCAGAGCCGCCCAGTCGAAGCGGACGTCGCGGGGCTCCAGGACGAGGCCCTCGTGCACCCGGGCGGCGGGCGCGGCGAGGGCGGGGACGGGGGTGGGGCTGGGCATGGAAGGGCCCTCCTGACCTGCGGGCGGCGGCTCGACCCGGCTCAACGTACTCGCGGGTAGCCCGCGCCACAAGGGTTTCGGCGGTCCTTATCGACATCGAGTCTAATAAGTGCCGCGCACCCCTCGCCCGCCCGACGAACCCCGCTGGACCCCTCCGCGCCCCTCCGCGCCCCTCCGGAAAACGCGAGAACCCCGCCGGAGCGGGGTCCCTGGGCGCATGCGGCGCGGTCAGACCGCCATCGCGAGCATCAACGGCGCCGCGCGGGCCGCGAGCAGTTCTGCCGCCGCCTTCAGCCGGTGCACGCTGTCGACCGGCAACGAGGTCGCCAGACAGCCGACCGTGCTGCCGGCGGTCACCGGCACGGCCGCGCACACCGTGCCGAGGGCGTACTCCTGGATGTCCAGCACCGGCACGGTGGCCGGCTGGCGCTCCAGGCGGTGCATCAACTGGTCGGCGTCGGTGACCGTCCGCGAGGTCAGGCGGGCCACCGGGTGGCGGGACAGGTGGTCCCGGCGGGCGTCGTGGTCGAGCTGGCTGAGCAGGCACTTGCCGATCGCGCTGGCGTGCGCGGTGGCCCGGAAGTCCACCCACTCCTGCACCGCCGGCGCGTACTCGGAGGCCGAGACCGCCTCGACCGACAACTCCCCTTCGTGGTAGCGGCCGAAGTACACCGCGGCGCCCAACTCGTCGCGCAGCTCGGCGAGTTTGCTGTCCAGCCGGGCTCGGACCAGCTGCTCCCGGTTGTGCTGGCCGAGCAGCGCGAAGGTTCCGCCGAGCACCCAGCCGCCGTCCTGACAGGTGAGGTAGCCCTCGATCTCCAGGATCTCCGCGAGCCGGCGAACCGTCGGCAGCCCCAGGGACGTCTCCCTCGCCAGGGCGACCAGGGTGACGCCGCCGGGGTGCCGGTCGACGGCTTCCAGCAGTCTGAGGGCGTGCTGCAGGGAGGCGAACGAACCGGGCACGCCCTGCTCCGGTACGGCGTGGCGGCCCGGGGCTGGTGTCGACATGTCGTCCCCTTCCGATGTCCCCCCGCGGCGTGACCGGCGGGTAGCTCCAGCCTATAGACCGCCGGACTCCGTCAACGCCCGCTTCGCCGGATATCCGTCCGGACGCGGTGGAACACTTGACTGGCATATGCCCCACCGCGCCCCCTCATACCCCCTTGCGGCCGGCGGCGGTCAGCAGTGCGGGACCACCGGGTCGTTGCTGCCGGTGTAGACCCAGGCGTCCGGGACGGCCAGGGTGCGGAAGGTGAAGCCCGACGCGCCCGCGCCCGGCCACTCGTACAACTCCACCTTGTCCCAGACCGTGCTGGTGCCCCACGGTCCCTGGACCGCCGGGCCGCTGAGCCAGCAGCTGATCGACAGCCCGGTGTTGTACGGGAACGCCGTGAACAGTTCGTCGGACCAGGCGACCTGCGGGCGCCCGTCGTAGAAGCGGGACCACAGGCCGTCGGTGGCCGCCACGCAGCCGTTCCACCCGATCCAGGGACGGTCGCTGGCGTGTCCCCCGATCGCGTCGCACCCGTCGGCCGCCCGGGCCGTTCCCGCTCCGCTCGCGATACCGCCGGCCACCAGGCCGGCCGACAGGGCCACGGCGGCCAGTGCCTTCCTCACCCGCATGTCAACTCCTCCGTTCCGTCACGACGTTCGCCGCGTCCGGTGGCACTCAGTGCAACACCGTCCGACCCCACCGGACCAGGCCCCACCGGACCAGGCCCCGCCGAACCCGGCGACCACCGGTGGACAGTCGCGCGGAGGCGGAGCCACCCGGCCGACCCGCCGCAGGCGTGGGCGCGGATCACCCGGTCCGGACGGGGCCCGCGCCGGGGCCGACGAGTCGGACACCGAAGGGCTCGCCGGCGACGTCCACCACCCGGCCGCGCAGCCAGGTGGTGCGCACCGCGCCGGTGAGCGTGCGGCCCGCGTACGGGGTGACCGGGTTGCGGTGGTGCAACTCGCCGGGGTGCACGGTGAACCGGGCGTCCGGGTCGAAGGCGACCAGGTCGGCGTCACGGCCGACCGCGATCGCGCCCTTCCGTCCGTCGAGGCCGACCAGCCGGGCCGGCCCCGCCGACATCCAGCCGGCCACGTCGGCGAGGGTGTGGCCGCGCCGCCGGGCCTCGGTCCAGACCGCCGACAGGCCGAGCTGGAGGGAGGCGATGCCGCCCCAGGCCACCGCGAAGTCCCCGCTGCCACCCTGCGCGGGCAGCAGCTTGAGGTCGGGGGTGCACGGCGAGTGGTCGGAGACCACGGCCGCGAACTCCCCCGCTGCCAGGGCCGTCCAGAGCGCTTCGCGGTTGGCCTCCTCGCGGATCGGCGGGCAGCACTTGAACGCCGTGTCGCCGTCCGGGACCTGCTCGGCGGCCAGGGTCAGGTAGTGCGGGCAGGTCTCGGCGGTGACCTCGACGCCCTCCGCCCGGGCCCGGCGCAGCAGCGGCAGCACCGCGGCCGAGGAGACGTGCGGGACGTGCACCCGGGCGCCGGTCCGGCGGGCCGCCGCCAGCAGCCGGGCAACGGCGGCGGTCTCCGCGCCTGCGGGGCGGGAGGCAAGGAAGTCCCGGTAGTGGACGCCGGGTTGCCGCGGTGCGGCGGCCAGCACGGCCGGGTCCTCGGCGTGGATGACGGCCAGCGCCCCGAGCCCGGCCTGCTCGGCGAGCGCGGCCTCCAGGGCGGTCGGCTCCAGGTGCGGGAACTCGTCCACGCCGCTCGGCGCGAGGAAGGACTTGAAGCCGAACACGCCCGCGCGGTGCAGGGGTTCGAGGTCGGCGAGGTTGCCGGGGACGGCTCCGCCCCAGAAACCGAGGTCCACCCAGGTCTGCCCCTCGGCGGCCTTCCGCTTGGCCTCCAGGCCGGCGAGCGTGGTGGTGGGGGGCACCGAGTTGAGCGGCATGTCGACGATGGTGGTGACACCACCGGCTGCGGCCGCCCGGGTGGCGGTGGCGAAACCCTCCCACGCGGTGCGGCCGGGCTCGTTGACGTGCACGTGGGTGTCGACCAGGCCGGGCAGCAGGGCGGTGTCACCGAGGTCGGTCGGCCCGGCGCCGTCGGCCGCCAGGGAGCCGTGCGCGGCGATCCGCGCGATCCTGCCGTCCCGGACCAGCACGTCCGCAGGGCCTTCGCCGTCCGGCAGCACCACCCGGCGGGAGCGGATCACCACGGTCTCGCTGAGGGACATGGGGCCTCCGGAGCCTGGCCGAGGGGTGGGGTGGGTCGAAGGTCGGCCCGGAGCCTAGGCGGCCTTCAACAAAGCGTCAATGGAGCCATCGGGATCGAACGGCCGCTAGCGGCGCAGGAGTTCCACCGCCAGCCGCTCCCCCGCGACCTCGGCCAGCTCTCCGGCCCTGGTCAGGCTCTCGGCGGGGCTCCGGCCCAACTCGCTGAGCGCGTAAGCGGCGACGAAGCCGGCCTCCCGCCACTCGCGTTCGGACAGCTCGACCCGCCCCGCCACGGCGGCCACCCGGACCCCCGCCCTGGCGGCCGCCGCGGCGACGCCGGCGGGGGCCTTGCCGTGGAGCGTCTGCGCGTCCAGGCAGCCCTCGCCGGTGACGACCAGGCGCGCCCCGCGCACCGCCTCCTCGAAGCCCAGCAGGTCGAGCAGGAACTCGATGCCGGGTCGCATGGTGGCGCCCAGGAGGGCCAGCGCGGCGAAGCCGACGCCGCCCGCGGCCCCGGCCCCGGGGGCCGCGCGGAGGTCCCGGCCGACGGCGGCGCCGACGACGTCGGCGAACCGGGTCAGCCCCTCTTCCAGCACCACCAGGTCCTCGCCGCTCGCGCCCTTCTGCGGGCCGTAGACGGTGGCGGCCCCGCGCGGGCCGAGCAGCGGGTTGTCGACGTCGCAGGCCACGATCACCTCGACGCCCTCCAGCGTGCGGGCCAGCGGGCCGGGGACGATCCGCTCCAGCCTTCTCAACGCGGCGCCACCGGGGGTCAGTTCGGCGCCCTCGGCGTCCAGCAGGGAAACCCCGAGCGCCTGCAGCAGACCGGCGCCGCCGTCGGTGCCGGCGCTGCCGCCGAGTCCGAGCACGATCCGCCGGGAGCCCCGGCCGACCGCCCGGCCGATCAGCTGGCCGACCCCGTAGGAGCCGGCCGTCAGCGGGGCGGTCCGGCCTCCGGGCAGCCTGGCCAGTCCGGAGGCCTGGGCGAGTTCGACGACGGCGGTGGTGCCGCGGACGGCGAGCGCGGCGTCCACCGGCAGGCCGGTGGGGCCGGCCACCGTGGCGGGAACCCTGGCGAAGCCGGCCGCGAGGGCGGCGGCCAGGGTGCCCTCGCCTCCGTCGGCGACCGGCAGTTCGCGAACCTCGGTGCCGGGGGCGGCGCGGCGGATGCCTGCGGCGATCCGGGCGGCCGCCTCGGCGCCCTCCAGGGTGCCCTTGAACTTGTCGGGCGCGACGACCACATGACCCTGGTGGCGGTTGGCGGACATGGTGGGGGCCTCACTTCCGGGCTGGGTCTGGCGATGGTTCATCAAGCATGGGCCCCCGCCGGGTGCGAAGCGCCGGGCAGAGGTCGGCACCCGTCGGCCGACGACTGACAGCTGACAGCTGACAGCTGACAGCTGACAGCTGACAAATTTCAGATGACAGATAACAGATAACAGATTCTGTCAGCTGTCAGTCCCGTCCCCGGGCCGGCGACCGCAGCCACCGGGTGCTCCGCGATGCGGAAGAGGAATTCTGTTCCACGGAATCCTCCCCAGCCCGTCGAGCGACCACCAAGGCACCCGCAACCACCCACCCGCCGAATCGAACCGACCCCCCTCCCGCCCATCGCTAGAGTGAGCAGGTGCGATTGATGGTGGAGTTCACGACAGAACCGTTCGAGCTGGAGACCTTCCCGCCGCACGCGGCGGCGGCCCGCCGGGCGGTCGACGAGGCCGGACTGGCCGTCTCGGTCGGCCCGTTCGGCACCGGCGCCGAGGGCGGGGCGGACCAGGTGCTGACCGCCGTGACCGCGCTGCTCCGCGAGAGCCTGGAGGCCGGCGCGACCCGGATCTCGCTCCAGCTCAGCGTGCTCGGCGACGCCGGGAACACGGACGGCGCGAGCGGCGAAGCCGGCGAGGGTGGCAGGCCGTGACCGAGCAACCGCAGCACCCGCTCACCTCGGCGCTCAAGCCGCTGCTCGACGCGGTCGGCGCGACGGCCGTCCCGCTGGACGAGGCGAAGCCCGAGGACGTCGTCCTGGAGTGGGAGGGCGAGCGGGCGCTGGCCGTCCGCCTGCCGCACCTCGGCAGCGCGCTGGACCGCCTGCTGGCCGAGACGACCCGCCAGTTCGGCGGCCGGCCACTGGCCGAACTGGAGCGCTCCGAGAAGCAGCGCGTGGTCGCCCTCCTGGAGGAGCGCGGCGCGTTCACCGTCCGCCACGGGGTGGAGACGGTCGCGACGGCGCTCGGCGTCAGCCGCTTCACCGTGTACAACTACCTCAACCGCCAGGACGCTTCGAAGTCGAACTGACCCGGAACCGCACCGGAGCCGCCCACGGAACCGCTCCGGGCCGCACGTCAGCCCGAACGGGCACGCCCCGCCGAGGAGGTCACTCCGACCCGCGTCCCGGCGGGGCACACTTGTCTCATCATCCATAACCCGCCCCGGCGGCCAGGCCCGCCGGAGGCGATGACACCAACCGTTCAACAAAGTGTTGACGGCCCGATCCCGCCGATCTAGCTTGTGCGGGTGGCACCACTCCCAGGAGGTCCACTCGTGACCAACCACCCCCGCGCCGTCGACGCCCCTGACGGCCTCGACGCCCTGGCGGCCGCCGACGCCGCCGGGCTGAGGGAGATCCTGCTGGGCGTCTGCGCCAGCCGCGCCTGGGCCGACGCCGTCGCGGCGACCCGCCCCTGGCGGGGCCGCCGGGCCCTGCTCGACGCCAGCGCCGCGGCCACGGCGGCCCTCTCCGCGGCCGATCTTCGCGACGCGCTGGCCGGCCACGCCCGGATCGGCGTCCCCGGGGCGGGCGACGCCACCACCGAGCGGGAGCAGGCCGGAGTCCGCGGCGCCGACCCGGCCCTGCTCGACGAGCTGCGGAGAGCGAACGCCGCCTACGAGGCCAGATTCGGCCAGGTGTTCCTGATCTGCGCGACCGGCCGCACCGCCGCCACCGTGCTCGCCGCCCTGCGCGAGCGCCTCCCCAACACCCCCGCCGCCGAGACGGAGATCGTCCGGGACGAACTGCGGAAGATCAACGAGATCCGCATCACCCGAATGCTCGACGGAGCCTGACGCGGCGTCGGATCAAGAATCAGTGAGGCCACCCCGCCCATGACCGGTATCTCCACCCACGTGCTCGACACCAGCCTCGGCCGCCCCGCCGAGGGCGTCCCGGTCGAGCTCGCACTGCGCACCGGGGGCGGCTGGACGGTGCTCGGCACCTCCGCCACGGACTCCGACGGCCGGGCCACGGACCTGCCGGCCGTGCAGGCGGGCGCGGTCGTCCGGCTGGTCTTCGACACCGCCGCGTACTTCGCCCGGACGAGCGAGGACCAGCCGTTCTTCCCAGAGGTCTCGATCGTCTTCACCGTCGCGCCCGCGCAACACCACTACCACGTGCCGTTGCTGCTGAACCCGTTCGGCTACTCGGTCTACCGCGGCAGCTAGGCCGATCGATTGAGAGGGGCACCACGCCATGGCCCACGTGCTCGGTCAGAACCAGTACGGCAAGGCGGAGAACCGCATCGTCCGCGTGTGCCGGGATTCCGCCCGCCACGAGATCAAGGACCTGAACGTCTCGGTCTCCCTCTCCGGCGACCTGGCGGACGTCCACCTCACCGGGTCCAACGCCAACTGCCTTCCCACCGACACCACCAAGAACACCGTCTTCGCCTTCGCCAAGCAGTACGGCATCGAGTCCGCCGAGGCCTTCGGCATCCTGCTGGCCCGGCACTTCGTGGACCACACCGAGCGCGGGGTCATCCACCGGGCCCGGATCCGGATCGAGGAGTACGCGTGGGAGCGGATCCCCACCTCCGGCACCGCCACCCGCCCCACCGGCTCCGAGGAGGCCGGCCACTCCTTCGTGCGCAGCGGCCAGGAGGTCCGCACCAGCGAGATCGTCTACGACGGCCAGGGCGTCCAGGTGATCTCCGGTCTGAAGGACCTGGTCGTGCTGAACTCCACCGACTCGGAGTTCTGGGGCTACATCAAGGACAGGTACACCACCCTCCAGGAGGCGTACGACCGGATCCTCGCCACCCAGGTCACCGCCCGCTGGAAGTACGGCTACACCGGCCGTGACGGCGAGGCCCAGCCGCACTGGAACGCCTGCTACACCCAGGTCCGGCGGGACCTGCTGGAGGCCTTCGCCGAGACCTACTCCTACTCGCTGCAGCAGACCCTGCACGCGATGGGCACCCGCGTCCTCGACCGCCGCGCCGAGGTCGACGAGGTGCGCCTCGAACTCCCCAACAAGCACCACTTCCTGGTCGACCTGGAGCCGTTCGGGCTCACCAACGACAACGAGGTCTACTACGCCGCCGACCGGATGTACGGCCTCATCGAGGGCACCGTGCACCGCGAGGGCGTCGTCCCGGTCATCCCGGTCGCCTGACCGGCATCTCCCCTGGAGTTCCCATGGCCGTCCAGCCCCCGCCCGCCGACCGGCGGACCGTCATCGAGAACGCGGCGATCGCCACCGTCGACGCCCACGACACCGAGTACGCCCGCGGCCACGTCGTCGTCCTCGGCAACCGGATCGAGTCGGTCGGCGAGGGCCCCGCCCCGGCGTGGCCGGACCCCACGGCGCGCCGGATCGACGCGCGGGGCCACCTGGTCACCCCCGGCCTGGTCAACACCCACCACCACTTCTACCAGTGGATCACCCGCGGCCTCGCCCAGGACGACATCCTCTTCGACTGGCTGGTCGCCCTCTACCCGACCTGGGCCCGGATCGACGACCGGCTCGTGCACGCCGCCGCCCGGGGCTCCGCCGCCGCCCTGCTCAAGTCCGGCTGCACCACCGCCGCCGACCACCACTACGTCTTCCCCCGGGACGGCGGCGACATCCTCGGCGCCGAGATCGAGGCCGTGCGCGAACTCGGCCTGCGGTTCACCGCGTCGCGCGGCTCCATGGACCGGGGCAGGAAGGACGGCGGCCTGCCCCCCGACCACGCCGTCGAGGACCTCGACGCCATCCTCGCCGCCTCCGAGGAGGCCGTCGACCGCCACCACGACGCCTCCCCCGGCTCCATGCTGCGGATCGCCCTCGCCCCCTGCTCGCCGTTCTCGGTCTCCACCCGGCTGATGCGCGAGTCCGCCGAACTCGCCCGCCGCAAGGGCGTCCGGCTGCACACCCACGGCTCCGAGACGGCCGAGGAGGAGGCGTTCTGCAAGGAGTTGTTCGGCATGGGCCCCACCGACTACTTCGAGTCGGTCGGCTGGCTGGGCGAGGACGTCTGGATGGCGCACTGCGTCCACATGAACGACTCCGACATCGCCAAGTTCGCCGGGACCGGCACCGGCGTGGCGCACTGCCCGTCCTCCAACGCCCGGCTGGGCGCCGGGATCGCGCGGGTGCCCGAGATGCTGGCGGCCGGCGTCCCGGTCGGCCTCGGCGTCGACGGCACCGCCTCCAACGAGTCCGGCGAACTCGGCACCGAACTGCGCAACGCCCTGCTGCTCAACCGCCTGCACGGCTCACCACGGGCGCTCACCGCCCGCCGGGCCCTGCGGCTGGGCACCATGGGCGGCGCCCGGGTGCTCGGGCGGCAGGACGAGATCGGCTCGATCGAGGCCGGCAAGCTCGCCGACCTCGCGCTGTGGAAGGTCGACGGCCTGATGCACTCCTCGATCGCCGACCCGGTCGCCGCGCTCGTCCTCGGCGCGCTGCCGCCGCTGGCGCTGCTCCTCGTCAACGGCAACACCGTCGTCGAGCAGGGGCGGCTGACCACGGTGGACGAGGAGCGGATCGCGCGGGACTGCGCCCGCGCGGCCAGGGATCTCTCCACTCGCGCGATCTGACGCTGTCTCGGACCTCCCCGGAAATCCCGGTGGTACAGGGACGGCGCCGGCTCCCACCCCCGTGGGGCGCCGGCGCCGCACCCGGCTCAGGAGGTCTGCGGCGCGGCCGACCCCCGCACGGCCGCGCCCCGTACCGCCGGCAGCAGCGCGGGACCGGCCAGCGCGAACACCCCCGCCAGCACCACCCAGCCGACCGCCCCGTGGTCCACCGCCGTCAGCGTGACCACCAGCGGCCCGATCACGTGCGCGCCCGCCTGCCCGCTCAGGAACACCCCCTGGTACTCGCCGTGCGCCCGCGGATCCGCCAGGTCCAGGCTGAGCGTCCAGCCGCCCGCCGAGGTGAGCAACTCCCCCACGGTGTGCACCAGCGCGCCCGCCAGCAGCGCCGCGGCCGCCGCCCACCCCGGGCCGTACCCCGCCACCGCGTAGGCCAGGCAGCCGGCCGCCAGCAGCAGCGCCCCCTGCGAGCAGGCCCGCGCCGCCGAGGGGACGTCCGCCACGCCCCGGCTCGCCCGCACCTGGAACAGCACCACCAGCAGGCAGTTGACCACGTTCACCGCCGCGACCGTGGCGGCCGGCGCCTCGGTGCCGAGCACGATCCACAACGGCAACCCGACGGTCAGCACGGCGAGTTGCAGCTCCAGCACCGCGTGCAGCACGGTGACCAGCAGATACCGGCGGTCCCGCAGCGCCGTCCGGCGCCCACCCGGGCCGGTCCGGCCAACCCCACCGCCGGCCGCGGAGGTTGCGGGCAGCGACAGCCCCACCAGCAGCGCCGTCACCCCCAGGAAGCTCACCGCGTCCAGCACCGCCATCGTCACGTACCCGGCGTAGGAGTCCGCCTGCAGGGCGAGCGCCGCGCCGCCCGAACCGACCACCAGGCCCGCGTTCGCCACCGACCGCAGCAGCGCCCGCGACCGCACCTGCCCCTCGGCCGGCAGCGCCCGCGCGATCAGCGCGCTGCGCACCGCCGCCGCACCCCGCGAGAGCACCGTCGCGGCGCAGGCCAGCGCCACGAAGGCGGCGAAGGAGTGCACGAAGGCGTAGCCGAGCACCGCCGCCGCCTCCAGCGGGCCGAGCACGAGCAGCAGCCGCCTGCTCCCGGTCCGGTCGGCGAGCCGCCCCATCGGCACCCCGGCGAACACCCCGCAGATCCCGGCGACGGTGAGGCCGAGCGCCACCGATCCGGGCGTCAGGCCGATGGCGCGGGTGAAGAACAGCACGTTCACCGTGACGAACAGCCCGTCACCGACGGCGTTCACCAGGGTCATCAGCGCCAGCCGGCGCAGCAGCGGATCGGCGGGCAGCAGGCGGCGGCCGGGGGCACGCGGGCGTGCCCCCGCAGAGGTGGAGGAGGTCATGGCAGAAGCACAGCGGGGTTCCCGGACGGGCGGAATTCTTTTACCGTTACGGTCAATGTTCGAGTTCCGTCTCGGCGTCGACGACCTCGCCGCCACCTGGTTCGCCTACTCCCCGCTGCAGGAGGCGGTGCTGGGCCTGCGCGCCCGCCGCCGGCCGTCGTACTACCCGGAGCAGCAGCCGTGGATCGCCGGCTGGCAGGACCGCTACGCCACCCTGGACACCGAACTGCTGGACGTGCTGACCGCGCCGAGCGGCTTCGTGCCGGACTTCCTGACGCCCCGCCCGGACGTGCCCCGGCCGGACTTCGACAGCGAACTGGCACGACTGGCCGCCACCCCGCCGGAGGTGGTGCGGGCGGACCTGCTGGCCGCCTACCCGGGCGGCGGATGCCCGCTGCCCCCGGTGCTGGCGGCGCCGATCGACGACCCGGCGGCGCTGGCCGCGCTGACCGCGCGGGCGGCGGAGGCGCTGTCCGGGTACTGGAGACGGTGCCTGGCCCCGGCGTGGTGGCCGCGGGCGCGGTCGGTGCTGGAGGCGGACCTCGCGTACCGGGCCCGGCTGCTCTCCGAACGCGGCGCGGAGGGCCTGTTCGCGGACCTCGACGCCCGGATCTCCTGGCGGGACGGGGTGCTGCGGCTGATCGACCACACTCCGGTGGTCCGGGCGCTCGGCACCTCGGTGGTGGACGTGGCGGGCCGCGGACTGGTGCTGATCCCGACACTGGGCGGACGCGGCGCGCAGACCGACATCACCCAGGACGGCCCGCCGCTGATCACCTACCCGGCGCGCGGCAGGGCCACCATGGCGGAGGGCCTGCCGGGCACCGCCTGCACGGAGGGGCGGGCGCTGCCGGCCGGGCTGGTGGGGCTGATCGGCCCGGCCCGGGCGCGGCTGCTGGTGCTGCTGGCGGCCCCGGCCAGCACCACGGAACTCGCCCACCGGCTGGGGGTGACGCCGGGCGCGGTCAGCCGGCACCTCGGCGCGCTGGCGGCGGCCGGCCTGCTGGAGCGCACCCGGCACGGCCGCCGGGTGCTCTACCGGCGCAGCGGCCTCGGCGACGCGCTGGCGGCAGGCCGGCCCTGAGGCGGCCCCGGTACGGCCCGGGGCGCCCCGGGGCGGCTGACGGCGGCCGAGGGTGCCTGAGGCGCTTGACGGCGGCCGAGGGTGTCTCAGTCCAGCAGGGGCAGCGCGGGCAGGGTCAGGAAGTCCACGAACTCCTCGTCCAGGGCGACCTGTTCGAACAGTCGCGCGGCCTCGTCCCAGCGTCCGGCGGCGTAGCCCTCGTCGCCGAGTCCGGAGCGCAGCGCGGCCAGCTCGTCGGCGACCAGGCGGCGCACCAGTTCGGCGGTGGCCTTCTCGCCGGTGTCGGCGAGGACGACGTCGTTGTGGATCCACTGCCAGATCTGCGAGCGGGAGATCTCGGCGGTCGCGGCGTCCTCCATCATGTGGAAGATGGCGACCGCGCCGAGGCCGCGCAGCCAGGCCTCGATGTAGCGGATGCCGACCTGGACGGCGTTGTGCAGCCCCCGGCGGGTGCAGCTGCCGCCGGCGCCGGCGATGTCGAGGAGTTGCCCGGCGGTGACCTCTCCGGCCGGTCCGGGGGCGTCCTTCTGGTGCGGGCGCCCGCCGAGGACGGCGTCGAAGCAGGCGCGGGCGACCGGGACGAGGTCGGGGTGGGCGACCCAGGAACCGTCGAAGCCCTGGCCGGCCTCGCGGTCCTTGTCGGCCCTGACCTTCTCCAGGGCGGCCGCGTTGACCTCGGGGTCCTTGCGGCTGGGGATGAAGGCGGCCATCCCGCCGATCGCGTGGGCGCCGCGCCGGTGGCAGGTGCGCACCAGCAGCCGGGCGTAGGCGGCCATGAACGGGGAGGCCATGGTGACGCTGTTGCGGTCCGGCAGGATGTGGTGCGCGCCGGCGTCGCGGAAGTTCTTGACGAGGGAGAACAGGTAGTCCCAGCGGCCGGCGTTGAGGCCGGCGGCGTGGTCGCGCAGTTCGTGGAGGATCTCGTCCATCTCGAACGCGGCGGTGATGGTCTCGATGAGCACGGTGGCGCGGATCGTGCCGTACGGGATGCCGAGTTCGGCCTGGGCATGGGTGAAGACGTCGTTCCAGAGCCGGGCCTCCAGGTGGCTCTCGATCTTCGGGAGGTAGAAGTACGGCCCGGAGTTGGGGTCGTCCGCGCCGCGCGCGAGCAGCCGGGCGGCGTTGTGGAAGAAGTAGAGGCCGAAGTCGAGGAGGGCGCCGGCCACCGGTTCGCCGTCGACCAGCAGGTGGCGCTCGTCGAGGTGCCAGCCGCGCGGGCGGACGACGACGGTGGCCAGCTCGGCGGCGGGCCGCAGAGTGTAGGCCTTGCCGGCGGGGGTGGTGAAGTCGATCCGGCCCTCGAAGGCGTCGATCAGGTTGATCTGGCCGCCGAGCACGTTCTCCCAGGTGGGCGAGGTGGCGTCCTCGAAGTCGGCGAGCCAGACCTTCGCGCCGGAGTTGAGCGCGTTGATCGCCATCTTGCGGTCGGTGGGGCCGGTGATCTCGACCCGGCGGTCCCGCAGCGCCCTGGGGGCCTCGGCGACCCGCCAGTCGGCGGCGCGGACGGCGGCCGTCCCGGGGAGGAAGTCCAGGGTGCCGGTGCGGGCGATCTCGGAGCGGCGTTCCCGTCGGCGGGCGAGCAGCTCGCGACGCCGGCCGTCGAACGCGCGGTGCAGACCGGCGACGAAGGCGAGCGCCGGCGCCGTGAGCACCTCCTCGGCACGGTCGACGGGCGGACCCGCGACCGTGACGGCCGCGGTGGCGGAGGCTCCGGATCCCTGATCTTCAGCCATGAGCACGACACTCCTTGCTGGAGGACTGGATTCTGTAAGGTGGAGATTAGTTTCCGCGATACAGAATTTCAACGGACTGTTGAGCTGATTGCCGGACCGCACCCCTCCCCGACAGCACTCCTCCCGACAGCGAAGGGAACGCCGGTGGCCCCGACCTCCGACAGCACCGAGAGAACGACGACGGAGCGCGCGAGCGGCGGAGTGCAGTCCGTCGAGCGCGCCTTCCAGCTGCTGGAGGCGCTCGCCGACTCCGGCGGCGTGGCGACGCTCAGCGAGCTCGCCGCCTCCTCCGGCCTGCCGATGCCGACCATCCACCGCCTGGTTCGTACCCTCGTCCAGCAGGGCTATGTCCGCCAGGACTCCGCCCGCCGCTACACGCTCGGCCCCCGGCTGATCCGGCTCGGCGAGACCGCCGGCCGGCTGCTCGGCAGCTGGGCCCGCCCCTACCTGGCGGAACTCATGGAGGCCACCGGCGAGACCGCCAACCTGGCGGTACTGGAGGGCGGCGAGGTGGTCTACGTCGGCCAGGTGCAGTCGCGGCGCTCGATGCGGATGTTCACCGAGGTCGGCCGGCGGGTGCAGCCGCACTGCACCGGCGTCGGGAAGGCGCTGCTGGCGCAGCTACCGGAGGAGGAGGCCCGCGCCGTCCTCGGCCCCGACCCGCTGCCCGCGCACACCCCGCACACGGTGACCGACCCGCAGGAGCTGATGCGCCAGCTGGCCGAGGCCCGCGAGCGCGGCTTCGTGGTGGACGACCAGGAGCAGGAGATCGGGGTGCGCTGCATCGCGCTCGCCGTCCCGGGCGCGCCGACCCCGACGGCGCTGTCGGTCTCCGGTCCGGAGGCCCGGATCCGGGCCCTGGAGGAGCCGGACGGCGCGGCGTCCCTGGTGCCGGTGATGCAGGCGATCGCGACCAGGCTCGGGCAGGTCCTGGCCCCCTGACAGCCGGCCCCGCGGACGGGGAACGTCCGTACGTCTGGCGTTCGCCCGTTCGAGCCCTCCCGAGGGCGGGTTGCCCCCGGGTTGCCCGGGCCCGGCGGACCCGTCGGCGACGCTGGTCCGGACGCGGCCCGCGACGGCGCGGGGCGCCGGACACGGAGGGCAGGTGGGCGGGATGACCCGCAGTGGATCCGTTCGAGGTCTCCTCGGTAGGTCCTTGGCGGTGGGGTGCGCGGTGGCGGCGCTGGCCGCCGGGCAGGCGTGGGCGGACGACTGCACGGCGGACGACCAGGCTCTCGCACCGGCCGTGAGCGCCCCGGCGGCCGAGCCGGCGGGCGACAAGGCGGCGGGCGACCAAGCTGTGGGCGACCAAGCCGCGGGCGGACAGGCGGCGGACGATCAGGCCGCGGGCGACCCTGCGGCGGTGGGCCCGGACGCGGCGAACCCGGGGGCTTCCGGCACCGGCTCGGCAGCGGCGGCCCGGCCGTCGGACTCCGACCTCTACGTGGTCCGGATCGACCCGGACGCCGCCCCGCCCGGCGGCACCACGACGGTGCACGCCTTCATCGGCAACCTCGGCCCGGACACCACGGCCTCGCCGTTCACCGTCGTGGTCACCCTGCCCGATGGCGTCAGCGCCGAGGGCCCGTACTTCCCGGAGAACTGTTACGCCTTCCAGGAGGGCCACCGGGTGCGCTGCACCTTCCCGGCCGGGCTGCCGCAGTTCCGCAGCGCGACGGCGCTCGTTCCCGTCCGGCTGGCGGAGACCCTGCCGGCCCCCGGCACGCTGTCCGGGGGCTGGGTCTCGGTGCGCAGCGTCGACGACTGCAACGAGGAGAACAACCGGCAGCCGTTCGAGATCGCGGTCGTCGAGACCACCGGTCCGCGACCGGCGGTCTGACCGGCGGACTGGGGGGCGGGCTGAGGGGCGGACCGAACGGCACTCCGGCCGCCCGCTGGAGCGGCCGGGTTCTCGGCCTGCTGCCGGGCCGGCGGCCGTCCTCCGCCGGCCCGACGGCCGCCGTGGCCGGTCGGCGGTGGACGCGATCGGCTCCGCCGGGCGTCCCGGCGGACGGCGGAGCGGGGTGCCGGAGCTGTCCGGGGTGGCGGGTCCGACAGGGAAAGTGCGCCACGGAGGCGGGGTGGTCCGATAGGTTGGAGATCCATCCGCGCCGACCGGAACCGTCCGGACCGCGCCGGGCACCTCACCCGGAGACAAGGAGACCCGCCCCACCATGACCGCGTCCCTGCCCGCCTTCGCCGGCCGCACCTACCTGTTCCGGGTCGACAACGGCGCGGCCTTCCGCAACGCCTACTCGGCCGACGGCAAGCGGCTGCGCTGGGAGGGGCTCGGCGAGTCGGCGGGCCAGTGGGAGGACGTCACCCTGCACGTCGCCGAGGTCGGGCCGCAGCTGTACTTCGTGAGCTGGACCGAGGTGAGCGGCATCACCGTCAGCCACGTCATGGACCTGGCCCGGATGACGGTCCGCGCGTTCTGGACCTACGAGGGCGAGGGCGGCCGGGTCGGCGAACTGCACACCGGCACCCTGGAGCAGGTGGCCTGAGCCGGATCCCCGGGCCGGATCCGCTTCCGGTCCCCGGCTCCTGGTTCCCGGCTCCTGGTTCCTGGCTCCTGGTTCCTGGCTCCTGGTTCCTGGCTCCTGGCCGCCGCTTTCCGGCCACCGCGCTCCGCGCCGGATCCGGTCAGGCCGGCCGGCCGGCGGCCGGGACGGCCAGGCGCTGGGAGATCCACTCCAGCGAGGACGGCAGCAGCCGGCTCCAGGTCTCGAAGTTGTGGCCGCCGGTCTCCAGCATGCTGTAGGAGACCTTCATCGGGCTGTGCGCGGCGGCCACGAACGCCTCGGTATCGCGGCGGTAGTCGCCGTCGCCCTCCTTGGTGCCGGCCAGCAGCACGGCGATCTTGGGCTGCGGGAGGTTCTTGAGCCGCCACATCAGGTCGGCCTCGTTGCGCCGCTGGGCGCTGCCCTTGAAGAGGTCACCGGTGGTCGGGTCCTCGGCCGCCTGGTAGTAGCCGGAGAGCGAGACGGCGGTCGGGAAGACCTCCGGGTGGCGCATCGCCAGCTTGAGCGCGCAGTAGCCGCCGGTCGAGTTGCCCATGAAGGCCCAGGCCTGCGGGTCGGCCGACACCCGGTAGGTCGCCTGGACCGCCGAGGGCACGTCCTTGGTGAAGTACGTCTCGGACTGCGCGCCGCCCGGGATGTCCTCGCACTCGGTGTCCTGCGGCAGCGCCGGGGAGGGGCGAACCAGCACCATCACGGTCGGCTGCATGCGGCCCTCCTGGAGCAGCTTGAGCGCCGCGCCCGGGTAGTTGAGCCGGGTGACGAGGTTCTTGGCGATGCCGGGGAAGCCGGTGCTGACGATCAGGACCGGGAACTGCTTCTGCGCGTACTCCGGCTGGAAGTACTGCGGCGGCAGGTACACGTACCCCTCGGTGGAGAGGCGGGTGGTGGCCCCGTCGATGCGGACCTCGCGGATCTCGCCGGACTTCTCGGGGTCGCGGCCGAGCGCCCCGCCACCCTGCACCTCGGCGTGGCCGATGGTCTCCACGCGCAGCCGCCCGGAGGCGTCCACCTTGTTCTGGATGACCACCGGACCGTTATCGCCGGTGCCCAGCAGGTCGTCCCAACTGCTGTAGAACGCGAAGTAGTTGTTGGCCACCAGGCCGAGCGCGGCGAGCACGGTCAGCTGGGTGGCGAGCAGGGCGCCGATCCGGCCGAGGACGGCCTGCCAGCTCCGCTTCGACAGTCTGGGCCACAGCCAGACCGTTCCGGCCATCGCCGCGACGGCGATCAGGACGGTCAACGCCAGCACCTTGTGGCTCGTCAGACCCATGTCGTGTTTGCTCCCACGCCTCGTACTCCCCCGCCCCCGGGGGAAGGACACCCGGGAGGGCCGCCCCGGTTCCCCCGTCCGCGACGGGGCCGTCGCCCGGCGCGACCACTCAGCCTAGCGCCCCCGTGAGCCGCTCCGCCCCCGCCGACCAGCGGTGACGGTCTCGCCCTGGAGGAGGAGACGCCGCGCGGAGGTGACGGATGGGGGACGGCGACGGGCGTGGGACGAGCCGTGGGTGGCGCGCGCGGGTGACGCGGGCGCGGTCAGTTGACGTGCTTCCCGAGGTGCTCCCAGAGGCCGAGGCCCTCGGTGAGTTCGCGCACGCAGCGGGCGCCGAGTTCGCGGGGCGAGCCGGGTCCGGTGGGCGGGGCGCCGGAGAGCGCCCACTGCTCCAGGGCGACCCGGATGGCAGCGGTGGCGGCGGCAGCGGCGAGCCGGATCTCCAGGGCATCGGTCCCCGGCGGGCAGCGGTCGGCGATCGCGGCCCGCAGCCGCTCCTCGGAATCGGCGTGCACCCGCTGCCAGACCGAGGCCAGGCCGGGGTCGCGCAGCAGCTCGCGGGTCCAGCGCATGGCCTCGTCGGCCTGCGCGTCGCTCGGGCTCAGCGACTCGGCCGCCGAGCGCTCCAGCGCCTCGCGGACCGGCAGGTCGGCCGCGCTCTCGGTGAACAGCCGCACCCAGCGCTCCCCGCCGGCCGCCAGCAGCGGGGCGATGGCGTCCTCCTTCTCCGAGAAGTAGCGGTAGAAGGTCCGCAGCGAGATGCCGGCCGCGTGGGCGATCTCCTCGGCGGTGGTGGCCTCGGCGCCGCGGGCGGCGAACAGTTCGGCCGCGGCCTGGGCGATCTCCAGCCGGGTGCTCTCGCGGCGGCGCTGGGTCAGGGTGGGGCGTCCGGTCACGGGCTCAGCGTACGCGGACGAAGCGATTGTCGGCACGTCGCGCCGAACCTGCACGTCGAGACTTTTTGGCACGACGTGCCATATGGGCGTACCGTGCCAGTGAGGTCGAGAGACCACGAACGGAACGGAGTACCACCATGGAGCGCTTCACCGGACGCAACGTCCTGATCACCGGCGGCGGCTCGGGCATCGGCCAGGCCACCGTGCACCGGATCCTCGCCGAGGGCGGGCGCGTCGTCGCCGTCGACGTCAACGAGGACGGCCTGAAGGCGACGCTGGACCGCGCCACCGCCGACGGCGTCGCCGACCGCCTCACCACGACGGTGCTGGACGTGTCGGACGAGGCCGCCGTCAAGGCGGGTGTCGCCGGGGCCGTGGCTGCGCTCGGCGGCCTGGACGCGCTGGTCAACGCGGCCGGGATCCTGCGTTCCGCGCACACCCACGAGACCAGCCTGGAGTTCTGGAACAAGCTGATCGCGGTCAACCTGACCGGCACGTTCCTGATGACCCGCGAGGCGCTGCCCGCACTGCTCGCGGGCGGCAAGGGCGTGGTGGTGAACTTCAGCTCCACCTCGGCGACCTTCGCCCACCCCTACATGGCCGCGTACGCCGCGACCAAGGGCGGCATCCAGTCCTTCACCCACGCGATCGCCGCCGAGTACGCCAAGCAGGGCCTGCGTGCCGTCTGCGTCGCGCCGGGCAGCATCGACAGCGGCATGACCCACAACCCGGGCCTGCCGGCGGACGCGGACTTCAGCCTGCTCGCCAAGCTCTCCCCCGCGCTCGGGCAGGGCTTCGCCGGGCCGGAGACCGTCGCCGGCGTGATCGCCATGCTCGCCTCGGACGACGGCGCGTTCGTCACCGGCACCGAGCTGCGGATCGACGGCGGCACCCACATGTGACGCCGGGGCGGCGCCGCCGGAGCAGCGCCGGGCTCAGGCCTGGCCGACCGGGCTCGACGGGCTGACAGCTGACAGCTGACAGATTTCAGATGACAGATAACAGATTTCAGATTCTGTTATCTGTCAGCTGTTATCTGTCAGCTGTCAGCCCCCGCCGGTACCGCCCGCCACGCGACCGCGAAGGCCCGGGCGGGGTTCGCGGTGAGGAGGCGGTGCGGGAGCTCGGGGCCGAACTCGCGGGCCAGGCGGGGCGCGAGGGCGGTGAGCAGGTGGGTGGGGCCCGGGGCGTGGCGGGCGCTGCGGGTGGTGGTGTCGCCGCCGAGGAGCAGGCGGTCGGCGTGGCCGGCCTCCACGAGGGCGGCCACCGTGTCGAACAGGTGGTGGTCGGTCGCGTGGTGCGCGCGGGAGGGACCGTCCAGCGCCAGGAAGGCTCCGGCGGCGGCGAGTTCACGGTGCAGGCGCAGGTCCGGGTGCCGGTTGAGGTGGCCGAGGATCACCCGCCGGGGCGGGACGCCGTGGCGCTCGCACAGCAGGTCGAGGACGTCCGGCGCGGCGGTGCCGAGTTCGTGGTGGACGGCGATCGGCGCGCCGGTGGCGTGGTGCGCCTCGGCGGCGGCCGCCATCACCCGCCGGGTGTGGGCGTCCAGGCCGTGGTAGTCGCCGGCCACCTTGATCAGTCCGGCGCGGACGCCCCCGGGCGCGCCGTGCAGTCCGGTGGTGAGTTCGGCGGTGAAGAACCCGGCCAGCCCGGCGTAACGCCGTTCGAGGTCGGCCGGGTCGTAGTGGACGGCCTGGTGGAGCCCGGTGGCGGCGACCAGGTGGACCCCGGTCGCGCGGGAGAGCCCCGGCAGCGCGCCGGACGCCCGCCCCATTCCGGCGGGCGTCCACTGGACGAACGCCCGGCCGCCGGCCGCCGCGAAGGCGCGCAGCACCTGCTCGGCGGCGGCCGGGTCGTCGAGTTCCTCGCCGGGTAGCCGGGGGCTGCGCAGGAAGAGGTGGTCGTGGGCGTCGCAGACGCCGAGTTCGGCGGGGTCCACGTCACCGAGGACGGTGCGGACGGCGATGGACGGACCGGCGGTGGCGTTCACGCCGTCTCCGCGAAGGTGGCGGCGGCGACCCGCAGTCCGGCCAGTGCCTTGGGGACGCCGACGTAGGGCGCGAGGTGGACCAGGACCTCGGTGATCTCCTCCTTGGTCAGGCCGACCCGCAGGCTGTTGCGGACGTGGTCGGCGAGCTGCGGTTCCACGCCGCCGAGCGCGGTGAGCGCGGCCAGGTTGGCCACCTGGCGGTCGCGCAGGGCGAGTCCGGGCCGCTGGTAGGTGCCGCCGAAGAGCGCGGTGACGATCCAGTCGGGGAATCCGGGGGCGAGGCCTTCGAGCGCGTCCAGGGTGTCGGCCCGGGTCTTCGGCCCCGCGAGCTCGGCGAGCAGGGCGTAGCCGGCGGCCCGGTCGAGCGGCGCGGGAGCGAGGCCTTCGCCTCCGTCGACGCCGGTTCCGGGTTCGGGGGTTGTCGAGGCCGGGCGCATCGGGCTGGGTGGTCCTTTCACCAGTGGCGGCCGACGGGCAGCCGGTCGAGTTCGGGGCTGGAGAGGTGGTGCACGCGGTAGCGGGTGCCGGGCACGGCGTCCGGGGCGGCGCCTCGCCAGAGGGCGAAGCTCAGCAGTTCCCAGCGGGCCGGGTCGACGGCGACGGCGGCGGTGTGCAGTTCGGGGTGGTCCGGCAGCGCGGCGAGGGCGTGCTCGACGGCCTCGGCGGGGTCGGCGCCCTCCGGGAGGAGGTCGATCTGCCGGGTCGCGGTGGCGGGCGCTCCCACGCCGGGTGCGCCCACGGCGGGGCCGTCGATGGCGGGGCCGCGGCGCAGGCCCGCGCCGAGCCAGTGCCGGACGGCGGGGCGCCCGAAGTCGGCGCCGAGGCCGCGGAATCCGGGGCCCCAGAGGAAGGAGTTCATGCCCTCGGCCGTGCGCCAGAGGTAGAACGGCGCGTACTGGTTGACGGGTGAGCCGTCGAGACCGCGTTCACGCACCAGATAGGCCTTGAGGCCGAGCCCGGGGTGGTCGTCGAGCAGGTGGCCGCGGGTGGCGACCCGCCGGTGGATGATCCCCATGTCGTAGTCGGCGGGGAGGGTGATCTCGTACTGCATGGCATGCACGGGGGGCTCCTCGGGGGTCGGGCCGACGAGGCTCAGTCGGCGCGGTGCGCGGCGAGCAGGGCGAGGGCCCCGCGGACGGCCCGCTCGAACGGTTCGGCGCTGTCGGCGGCGCGGGCGAGCACGTAGCCGCCCTGCACGACGGCGACCACGGCGGCGGCGAGGTCGGCGGGCTCGGCGCCCGGCCGCAGCTCGCCGGCCGCCTGGCCCTCGGCGATCACCTCGGCGATCCGGCCGCGCAGCCAGTCGAAGGTCTCCTCGACGGGCGCCCGCAACCGGGGGTCGGCGATCACCTCCGGGTCCTGGGCCATCCGGCCGATCCGGCAGCCGCGCAGCACGTCGCGCTCGCGCCGCAGGTAGGCGGCGACCCGGTCGTGGGCGCCGCCGGGGCCGGAGAGGTCGGCCTCCGCGACGGCGCGCATCTGCTCGGCGCTGCGCCGCAGGGCGGCGGCGGCCAGGCCGGGCTTCCCGTCGAAGTGGTGGTACATGCTGCCCTGGCCGACGCCGGCGCGCTGCTGGATGGCCTTGGGGCTGGTGCCGACGTAGCCGCGTTCCCAGAGGAGTTCCTGGGTGCTCTCGATGAGGCGGTCCTGGGTTGCCATGCCGATCACTGTACCTACAGGTACAGGATGCTGTACATACCAGTAGGTACAGAACGCTGCGGCGGGCCCGGAACCACGAGGCCGTGGGCCGCCCCCCGGCGGTCCACGGCCCTGCGTGATCGTCGTCCCCGCCCGGCCCGGCCCGCACTCCTCGGCGGACGGTGGCGCAGATCACCCCGGGCGGCCTCGGCCTGGCAGGATGTCGGCATGACCTACCTCGCCGCGGATGACCGCTACGCCTCGATGTCCTACCGCCGGGCCGGCCGCAGTGGCGTGCTGCTCCCCGCCGTCTCCCTGGGCCTGTGGCACAACTTCGGTGACGCCCAGCCGCTGGACGTCCAGCGGGCGGTGCTGCGCCGCGCCTTCGACCGTGGTGTCACCCACTTCGACCTCGCCAACAACTACGGCCCGCCGTACGGCAGTGCGGAGCGCAACTTCGGCTACCTCTTCGCGCAGGACTTCCGCCCGTACCGGGACGAGCTGTTCATCGCCTCCAAGGCCGGCTACGACATGTGGCCCGGCCCGTACGGCCAGGGCGGCAGCCGCAAGTACGTGCTGGCCAGCCTGGACCAGTCGCTGGACCGGATGGGCCTCGACTACGTCGACGTCTTCTACTCGCACCGCTACGACCCGGACACCCCGCTCGAGGAGACCATGGGAGCGCTGGCCTCGGCGGTCCGGGCGGGCAAGGCGCTGTACGCGAGCATCTCCAACTACCCGGCGGAGCAGCACCGGGAGGCCGTGGCGATCCTGCGCGAGCTGGGCACGCCGGTCCTGATGAACCAGTGCGCGTACTCCGTCCTCAACCGCTACGTCGAGGAGGAGGGGGTGCTGGACGCGGTCGCCGACACGCAGACCAGCCTGATCGCCTACTCCCCGCTGGCGCAGGGCCTGCTGACCGACCGCTACCTGTCCGGGAAGGTGCCGGCCGGGTCGCGGATGTCGATCGGCCGGTTCCTGCGCGAGGAGGCGCTCACCGAGGGGAAGCTGGAGCAGCTGCGGGCGCTCAACAAGGTGGCGGAGCGCCGCGGGCAGACGCTGGCGCAGCTGGCGCTGACCTGGGTGCTGCGGGACCCGCGGGTGGTGTCGGTGATCATCGGCGCGAGCAGCGTGGCGCAGCTGGACCAGAACCTCGACGCGCTGGCGGGCGGTCCGCTGACGGACGAGGAGCTGGCCGACATCGACGCGCTCACCCGGTGAGCCGCTGCTCCGGCAGGGTGCTGACCCGGTGACTCGCTGATCCGGTGATCCGGTGATCCGGTGATCCGGTGAACGGCTGACCTGCCGGGCGGCCCGCCGGGCGGGCATGCCACGGTGCCCGGCCGGTTGACGCGCGATGCGTGACCGGCCGGGCACCGCGCTCGTTGGACCGCGCGTACGGGACCGTCCGTACGCGTCCTTCGAGACCTCGGGAGCCCGCCGTGCGGACGTACCTCCTCCGGGCCGTCGCCCGTTTCGCCCGGCAGCTGGCGCTGACCTCGCCGCTGCCGTTCCCCGTCCTGCTCGGCTCGCTACCGCCGGCGGATGCCCAGCGCTGGTAGCACCGTCTCGGCGACCCGGTGGGCCTCCTCCAGCAGCGGGTTGCCGGAGAGGATGAAGGTGTCCACACCGAGCGACTCGAACTCCTGGAGCCGCTCGATCACCTGGGCCGTGGAGCCGACCACGGCGGTGCCGGGGCCGGGGCGGAACAGGCTCATCCCGGGCCAGAGGTTGGGGTACGCCTCCAGCTCCCGCGCCCTCGCCGGGACCTTGCCGCCGTGCTGGCGGAACTGCCGCTGCCAGCCGACCCCGTCCTCCCCGCGCACCCCGCCGAGCTGCCGGGCGTAGGTGGCCTCGCTGGTGACGTCGAGCAGCCGGTCGGCGGCGGCCCAGGCCTCGTCCTCGGTGTCGCGGACGATGAGGTGCAGCCGCAGCCCGATCCGCAGGCTCCGGCCGTGCGCGGCGGCCCGCTCGCGGACCAGGTCGAGCTTCTCCTTCAGCTGCTGCGGCGGCTCGCCCCAGGTCAGGTAGACGTCCACGTGCTCGGCGGCCATCTCGATACCGGCCGCCGAACTGCCGCCGAACCAGAGCGGGATGCCGCCCGGCTGGACCGGGGCGAGTTCGCGCAGGCTCGCCCCGGCGTTCCGCAGGTCGTAGAACTCTCCCTTGTGGTCGAAGACTTCACCGGCGGTGAGGCGCTTGACGATCGACCAGTACTCGGCGCTGAGCCGGTAGCGGTCGTCGTGCTCGACGTGCAGGCCGTACTCGCGCAGCTGCTCGGTGGAGCCGTTGACCACGTTGAAGCGCAGCCGGCCGCCGTGCAGGTGGTCGAAGCTGAGCGCCATCTTCGCCAGCAGGGTGGGCGCGATCAGCCCGGGGTGGACGGCCAGCAGCGGCTTGAACGCCGGGGTGGTGGCGGCGGCCAGGGCGTTGCCGAGGTCCCACACGTCGTAGAGGTCGGTGGCCAGCAGGGCGCCGGTGTAGCCCAGGCGCTCGACGCTGCCCGCGAGTTGCTGGAGGTAGCGGACGTCGACCGGGCGGCGGCCGGCCGGCTCCCACGGGTAGTGGCCCTCGCGCGGGATGATGTACCAGAGGACTTCGGAGGCCATCGGTCAGACCGCCTCGGAGCCGGTGCCGGCGACGGCGACAGCGACGGCGGCGGCCACCGGGGCCTCCAGCGCGGGCAGATGGGCGTCGGCGACGGTCACGGCGCGGTCGATGAAGCCGACCCGGTGGAAGATGTCGGCCGCCTCCTGCTGCTCGGCGACGAACGCGGCGGTCGCCGGCTCCAGGCGCCACGGAAGTGCGGCCAGCGCCGTGTGCCAGTCCTCGGCGGTGCCGCCGAGGTCCTCGGCGGCGATCGCGGCGGCCTCCGGCAGGTGTGCGGCCACCCAGGCGTCCGCGCGGCGCAGTGCGGTGGCGATCGCGGCGACCACCTCGGGGCGGTCGGCCGCGAAGCCGCGCCGGGTGAAGAACACCGAGCGGTCGGTGATCACGTCACCGGTGCGGACCAGCTCGCGGAACTCGCCGCCGCGCCGGGCGGCGGCCAGCTCGGCGCCCTGGGCGATCCAGCCGGCGATCGCGCCCTCGCGCAGCCGCTGCGCCTGGTCCTCCCCGGCGGACGGGCGGACGGCGGTGACGTCGGTGGCGTAGGAGAGGCCCTCCGCGTGCAGGGCCTTGGCGAGCAGGTGGGTCTGCCAGGAGCCGATGGCGAGGACGACGGTGCCGCCCTTGAGGTCGGCGACCGTCCGCACCGGGCCGTCGGCCCGCACCAGCAGCGCGCCGTGGTCGGGGCGGGGCGCGGAGATCGCCGCGTAGACGAGGTCGTGGCCGGCGGCCTGGGCGGTGACCGGCGGGGTGGAGCCGGTGCCGCCGAAGTCGATGGTGCCGTCGGCGAGCAGCTCGCCGGTGCGGGTGCCGTCGCTGTAGTGGTGGAACGCGCCGGTCTCACCGAGCGGGGCCAACTCCTCGTCCAGGTAGTCGAGTCGGGAGAGGTAGTAGAGCGAGGGGTTGCTGGCGTGGACGCCAAGGGTGATGGCCATGGGGATCAACTCCTGTGGTGCGGGCGGGGGTCGGACGGGCAGGCGGGGAGGAAGGGGTGGGCGGTACGGAGGGGCAGGCGGGTGGTTCGCAGGGGTCAGTGGACGCCGAGGTCGGCGAGCAGACGGCGGCGCAGCTCGGCGAAGGCCGGGTCGGCCGGGTCGCGCGGGCGCTCGACGATGACGCGTTCGTCGCGCACCAGCTTGCCGTCCCGCAGCACGGCGACCCGGTCGGCGAGCCGGACGGCCTCGTCCACGTCATGGGTGACCAGCAGGACGGCCGGCCGGTGACGGCGGACCAGATCGCCCACGAGGTCCTGCATGCGCAGCCGGGTGAGCGCGTCCAGTGCGGCGAACGGCTCGTCCAGAAGGAGCAGTTGGGGTTCGCGGACGAGCGCCCGGGCGAGCGCGGCGCGCTGCGCCTCGCCGCCGGAGAGGGTGGCCGGCCAGGCGTCGGCGTGCCGGTCGAGGCCGACCTCGGCGAGCGCCTTGAGCCCGGTCTCCCGGGTGGCGGCGCCGCGCGGCAGGCCGACGGTGACATTGGCGAGCACCCGCTTCGAGGGGACCAGCCGGGGCTCCTGGAAGACCACCGTCCGCACCGGCGGCACCAGGACGGTGCCGGCGTCGGCCCGGTCCAGGGCTCCGAGGATGCGCAGCAGGGTGGTCTTGCCGGTGCCGCTGGCGCCGAGCAGGGCGACGAACTCGCCGCGGCCGATGGACAGGTCGACGCCGTCGAGGACGGCCCGGGTGCCGAACACCCGGCGCAGGCCGCGCAGGTGGACGGCGGGCTCGGTGGCGGGCTCGGGGGCGGTGGCGGTGGTGTTGGGGACGGTGGCGGCGGGTGCGGGGGCGGTGCTCATCGGGTGGCTCCCTGGGTGACCTTGCGCCAGGGCATCAGGACGCGCTCCAGGAGGCGCACGACGCCGTCGGCGGTGAGTCCCAGCAGTCCGTAGATCAGGATGCAGACGGCGAGGATGTCGGTGCGCGAGTAGTTCTGGGCCTGGGCCATCAGATAGCCGATCCCCTCGGTGGAGTTGATCTCCTCGGCGGCGATCAGCGCGATCACGCTGAGCGTCATGGACAGCCGCAGTCCGGACAGCAGCGCCGGCAGCGCGCCGGGCAGCACGACGGTGCGCACGATCGCCCAGCGGCCGAGGCCGAAGCTGCGCATGGCCTCGATGAGCTTGCGGTCGGTGGTGCGGACGCCGCCGGAGGCCGACACGTACATCGGGAAGCTGGTGGCGACGCCGATCAGCGCGACCTTGGCGGTCTCGGTGATGCCGAACCAGACCATGAACAGCGGGACGAGGGCGAGGAAGGGGACGGTGCGCAGGACCTGGATCGCCGAGTCCAGCAGTTCCTCTCCGAGGCGGAAGAAGCCGGTCACGACGCCCAGCACCAGGCCGGTGGTGGCGCCGATCAGCAGACCGAGGCCGGCCCGGGTGAGCGAGACGGTCAGGGCGTCGGCGAGTTGGCCGTTGCCCCACAGTTCACCGACCGCCTCGGCGACCTGGGCGGGCGAGGCGAGCACGTCCTGGGTGAGGACGCCGGTGGCGGAAGCGAGGGCCCAGCCGCCGAGCAGGGCCAGCGGGCCGAGGGTGCGCAGGGTGAGGGCGAGGGCCCGGGGGCGCGGGGCCTGCAGGCGGGTGCGGGGTTCGACCAGGCCCGCCGCGCGGGCGGCGGCGGTGGCGTGGTCGGCTTCCCCGCCGGTGGCGGCGGGTATGGCGGCGGGCGTGCCGGCGGGTGCGGCCGTCGCGCCCAGCGGATCGGTGGTGGTGCTCACTTGGCACCGGTCCCGAGCTTGTCGACGTCGATCAGGTAGGGCTTGACGTCGACGAGTTGCTTGGTGACCTTCTGGTCGGCGAAGAACGCGGCGACGGTGCCGAAGCGGGTGATGTCGCCCTCGGCGATGGCCCCGGCTGCGGAACCCTGCCGGGTGACCGCGATCGCGACGTCCTTCTCGGCGGGGGTGACGGCGGTCGGCCCGGAGTCGGTGAAGACGTTGAGGTAGGCGGCCGGATCGGCCTTCTCCTTGAGGCCGTTCTCGCGCAGGTAGTCGTAGAAGGCCCGGACCACCTCGGGGTGCTTGTCGGCGAACCCGTTGCGGACCGCCCAGACGGCGTAGTTGTCGGAGCCGACCTCCTTGCCGTTGACCAGGAAGTGGGCACCGGAGTTGGCGATCGACGGGGTGGAGAAGGTGTTCCAGGTGGCCCAGGCGTCGACCTGGCCGGAGTTGAAGACGCCCGCGGTCTGGTCGGCGCGCAGGTAGACCCGCTCGACCTTGTCCGCCGGGACGCCGTTCTTCTCCAGCGCCTTGAGCAGCAGGTACTCGCTGGTGCCGCCCTGGCTGACGGCGACCTTGCGGCCGACGAGGTCCTGCACGCTCTTGATCGGCGATTCGTTCTTCACCAGGATGCCCTCGCCGACGCCGTCGGGGGCGGTCTGGGCGAACAGCTTGAAGCCGGGCTTCTGGGCGAGCGCGGCGACGGCGGAGGTGATCGAGCCCTGGGCGACGTCGAGCTGGTCGGCGGAGAGTGCCTGGGCGGCCGGCGCGAACGGGCCGGCGCTGCCGGTCCAGGAGACCTTGGCGTGGACGGCGGCCAGCGCCCGGTCCAGCGAGCCGTCCTTCTTGCCGAGGGCGAGGAAGCCGTTGTTGCCGGGGTCGGGCACCCGCAGCACCACCTCGGCCTTGCCGCCGTCGGCGGAGGCCTTGGCCCCGTCGGCGGACGAGCCGCAGGCGGCCAGGGCGGTGGTGGAAAGCAGTGCGGTGGCGGCGAGGGCGAGGCGGGAGGGCTTCACGGGGTCGACTCCTGAGGAGGGTGTGGCGGGGGGGGTGACGGGGGCGGCGGCGGGTGTGCGGGTGGAGGGGTAGCGGCGCTGGGCGGGAGCGGCTGACAAATGACAGCTGACAGATTTCAGCTGACAGATAACAGATGACAGATTTTGAAATCTGTCAGCCGATCCCCGTCAGCGGCCGTGGGTCCGGCCTTCGGTGCGGCGGGCGGCGAGCAGGGTGCGGGCGGCGTGGAGCGGCTCGGGGTCGGTCCAGGCGTGGACGTCGACCGGGCCGGCCAGGAATCCGCTCCGCTCAAGGAATCGCTTCTGCTGGTCGAGGAGGGTGAGCCGCTCCTCGGAGAGATCGAGGTGCAGGGTGCGGTGGCCGCCGCGCGCGTACGCTCCGGCCACACCCTCCTCCCCCGCACCGGTCTCGGCGCTCAGGATGCGCGCGACCTCCGCCGGGCGGGCGGCGGCCCAGTCGGCGGCCTCCAGCAGCACGGCGAGGAAGCGGGCCACCAGGTCCGGGTGCTCGTCCAGCAGTTGCTGGTGGACGGTGATCGGCCGGGGCGTGCCGTTGTTCACCCGGACGCGGCGGTCCGGCACCTCGTCCAGCTCGACGGCGACCTCCGCCCCGATCCGGCGGGCCGCCTCGACCGCGAGCGCGCCCTTCACGTAGACCGCGTCCACGACGCCGTCGCGCAGCGCCGCCAGCTCCGCGGCCCACTGCCCGCCACCCGGCGCGGCCGGCACGTCCACCAACTCGGCGTCGTCCAGCGTGAGCCCGGCGATCGACAGGGCGCCGTGCAGGCCGGCCAGGGCCATCGCCCGCCAGAAGTCGATCGCTATCCCATGCTGTGGGACGGCCAGCCGACGGCCGCGCAGTTGCCCGGGCCCGGTGATGCCACTGCCGGCCCGGACCAGGACGACCTGGCGCTCCTCGATCCAGGTGAGCCCGATCAGCCTGGTCCGCTCACCGCGCGAACGGGCCCAGAGCGCCGGCACGTTGCCGCCCTCGCGGAACAGGCCGGTCAGGGCGTGGGTGTAGTGGTGGTCGGCGGCCACCTCCGGCGGCACGTCCTGGAGCGAGCGGACGGCGATGCCGTCGGCGGCGAACTCCCGGCCGAGCCAGCCCTGATCGGCCGCGATGCCGGTCGCGGTGGGCACGGGGCAGCGGGTGAACCAGAGGGTGTCGGGCACGTCGGGGGCGTCGGGGGCGGAGACGCCCGGGGCGGAAGCGGCCGGGGCGGCGGTGTTGTCATGGCTGGGCACGGTGGGCTGGTCCTCTGCGGCAGGGTGCGCGCACACGCGGTGGGGCGCGGCGCGGCACGGGTCACCAGGCGTGACGGGGCGGGGAGTCCGTGGGGTGGTCGGCGCGAACGGGAACGGCGCGTCAGCGACAACAGGCGCAGGGGGCGGGGCACCGGCGGTTCGTCACGGCGCTGCTCCTTCCTGCGGTCGGTGCGCGGTGGACGGGGCTCGTCCGGTGCGCTGTGCCGAGCGTTCCACGACGGACCCGCACCGGACAAGGGCTTGCCACATCATGGGACAGGTTGTTCATGAACGGCATCCTTTTGCAACGCCGTTGACACATTCCCGCAGCACGCGCTGCCATAGTCTGGGAGCGACTCCGGTGAACCGGCCGGAGCCACGGACAGAACGAGAGGTGCCATGGCCGAGGCCGTCACCGCCGTCCAGAGCCCGCCGGCCGGCGCCCAGGCCGTCCAACGGGCCCTCGGGTTGCTGCACTGCTTCCACGACAACGGCCCGGATCTGAGCGCCTCGGACCTGGCCCGCCGGATGGGACTGTCGGTCTCCACCGCGCACCGTCTGGCCCGCACCCTGGTCAGCGCCGGTTTCCTGGAGCAGGACGAGCACACGGCCCGCTACCGGCTCGGCCCGGCCGTCGCGGAGCTGGGCCAACTCACCTTCCACCAGCGGGGCCTGCACCTGGCCGCCCCCGAGCTCGACCTGCTGTCGCGGCGCACCGGCGCCGCCGCCGACCTGGCGATCCGCAGCGGCCCGCACGCGGTGATCCTGGTGGGCGCCTCCGTTCGCCCGGACACCGGGCTGGGGCTGCGCCGGCCGCTGCACTCCACGGCGCTCGGCAAGGTCCTGCTGGCCTGGCCGCGCCCGGGGGACGCGGGGGTTTCGACGCTGGGCCCGCTGCCGCCGTTCACCGACCGCACCATCACCGAACCGGACCGCCTGGGCGAGGAGTTGGAGAAGGTCAGGACGGCCGGCTACGCGCTCAACGACGGCGAGTCGGCGGCCGGGGTGCGCACGGTGGCCGTGCCGGTGCTGGACGGCGCGGGACAGGCCCGCTTCGCGCTCGCCGTCCGCTCGACGCCCGCCCACCTCACCGACGAGCGGCTGGACTGGTTCCTCGGCCACGCGCGGTCCTGCGCCGGCGCGCTCGCCGTCCTGCTGCTGCCGCCGGACCAGCGAATATGACGGACCGCCAGACATGCCGGAAAGGCCGGGCGTTCACGGGAACGCCCGGCCCGGTGGGCGGCGGTCAGGCGACCGGGGTGTACTTGTAGCCGACCCGACGGACCGTCACGATGCTGTCCCGGTAGGCCACTCCGAGCTTGCGGCGCAGCCGGGCCACGTGCACGTCCACCGTGCGGCCGTCGCCGACGTGGCCGTAGCCCCAGACGGCGGAGACCAGGTGGTCGCGGGTGTGCACCCGCTGCGGGTGCTCGGTCAGGTGGGCGAGCAGCTCGAACTCCAGGTACGTGAGGTCGAGCAGCCGCCCGTCCACGTAGGCGTTGCGGCGCTCCACGTCGACCGTGATGCCGCGGCCCGCGGGCCGCACCGGACGGACGGGGGACGCGGTCGCGAACGCGCCCGAGGCGGACGCGCCGGGGACGGAAGGACCGGGGACGGAAGCGCCCGCGACAGCGGGGCCGACGACGGACGGGCCGGCGCCGAACGGCGCGCCGGCGGCCGGAGCCGCGGCGGGCGCCGGGGCCCCGATCGCCGCGACCGGGAAGCTGGTCGCGGCGGCACCGCCCGCCGGAGCGGCGGCGGCGCCGTCGGCCGGGACGAGCACCAGGTAGCCGACCATCGGCTGCCCCGCCGAGCCGCCGAACTGCGCCCCGTACTGGGCGAGCAGGGCCTGCGGCAGCGAGCCCTGCGGCAGCGCGGCGACCACCGCCGCACCCTCCGGCAGCGCCGCGAGCAGCGCCTGCGGCGGGAGCACCGGAACGGCCGGGGCCGGCCCGGGCACTCCCGGGACGACGGACGGGACCGCCGCGGCGGTCGGGACGGAGCCGGGCTGCCCGGGCACCGGGCGCTGCGGACCGGGCCCGCCGTGCCGGCGTTCGGGATTGGCGGGGACGGAGCGGACCGCGCGCAGGTGCGGGGTCGCGGAGGGGAAGGAGAGGGTGGCCGTGGAGGTGGTGGACATGATGCCGCTCATTTCGCGCGTGACGGACGGGGTGGAGTCGTCTGCGCGTCGACCGGGCGTGCTGCCGAAGACTGACCCGAGGTCAGCGGAGGGAGTGCCGGGACGCGCTGGGCGAGCCCGGACACGTCTGATCGAACAGGTGCGGCTGCCGGGACGGCCAGAACGGCTCGAGGTCGGGGTGCCGGCCTCTTCTTCCGTCCGCAGCGTGGTTCCCGCGCCCATCCGACCGGGTGGCCCCCGCGTCGCACCGCATCGTCCCGGCCGCCCCGGCCGTCCCTGCCGCGACGCGCACGGCGGCGCTGACGGTGACGGTGGTGGCGACGACCGGGTGGAGGGTGGTGCTGGCGAGGTTCACTGGTGCTCTCCGCGAAGCGGGCAGGGACGACGGCGGCCCACCGGACGGCTGGTGTCCGGTGCTGCCGGGTCGACGGTGCGAGGGGCCGTGGGCTTCCGCCGGGCCCGGTCGGGCGACCCGGTCGGGCCGGGCCGGCCGGGAAGGCTCCCCGGGCGGCGGGCTACGGCGACGGTGACGTGGACGGCGAGGGGTGGTGACGTCAGCGACAGCAGGCGCTGCAGATCAGCGCCTGGTCGATGTACCGCCGAACGGTCAGCGCCGGGGTGACCGGAACGGGGCGAGCCGGGAAGGCGGATCCGGCCGCGGCACGTCGCTGGTCGACGTTCACGGTACGGTCCTCCCCCCTCTGGTCTCGATGCGCGGGCACGTCCCTGTGCCGCGCTGCGGCGCGCGCCGGGCGCACTCGGTGCGCGGCACGTTCGAGGCACCCCGGCGACGGGCCGGGCGGCCTTCGTTCCCAGAGCCTTCCACGCCGGGCCGGTCAAGGCAACCTGCCGCGCGTCGATCGTCCGGCATGTGAACACCGGAATGAGACGCTGACGCGGCGCCACCCTCCGTGGCGGGGAGGGCGAACCGGCGCCGGGGCCCGTCCGGCCCTTCTCCCCGCGCCGGGTCCGACCCCGCCCGCGGCCGCCTCAGACCGGGGCCGGCGCGCCCCGGCGGCGGGCGGCGGCGTGCTCGACCAGCGCCACCAGCAGCTCCTTGCCGTCCTCCCGCAGGCGCGCGTCGCAGAGCAGCACGGGGATGCCCGGGTCGAGGTCCAGCGCGTCCCTGACCTCCTCGGGGGCGAAGACCTCGCTGCCCTCGAAGCAGTTCACGGCCACCAGGAACGGGATGCCGCGCTGCTCGAAGAAGTCCACCGAGGGGAAGCAGTCCGCCAGCCGGCGGGTGTCGGCCAGCACCACCGCGCCGAGCGCGCCCCGGGCCAGCTCGTCCCAGACGAACCAGAACCGGTCCTGACCCGGCGTGCCGAACAGGTAGAGGGCGAGCCCGGGCCGCAGGTCGATCCGGCCGAAGTCCATCGCCACCGTGGTGGTGCGCTTGGCCTCCACGCCCGCGGTGTCGTCCACCGGGCGGCCCAGTTCGCTGAGCTCCTCCTCGGTGCGCAGCGGGCGGATCTCGCTGACCGAGCCGACCAGGGTGGTCTTGCCCGCGCCGAAGCCGCCGGCGACCAGGATCTTCACCGCGACCGCCGGGCCGCCCCGCCACCGCGGGTCGTTGGCTCGGTCCTCGGCTCGGTCGTCGGCCCCGCTGCCGGCCCGGCCGCGGGCGGGCGGCGGCGGCGGGACGGCGGTGGCGGTCGCGGGCAGGTCAGAGCGCACGGAGTCCATTGATCACGTCTCGCAGCAGGCGCTCGTCCGGCAGCTCGGCGAGCGGAACGGGTCGGGTGACGCTGATCAGGTCGGCGTCGTAGAGGTCGCCGAGCAGGACGCGCACGACGCTGACCGGCAGGTCGGTGTAGGAGCCGAGCTCGGCCACGGAGATCGGCTCCCGGCGGCACCAGGCCAGGATGGTCTGGTGCTCCGGGTCGAGCACGTGCGCGGGCACGGCCCCCGTGGCCGGCGCGGGGTCCTTGGCGATGATCAGCGAGATCAGGTCGAACAGGCCGTCCTCGACCGGCCGGGTGCGGCCGCGGGTCATCGAGTAGAGCCGCACCACCGGGCCGGCCTCGTCGTCGAACCAGCGGTCGTCGACCGGCGTCCGCGCCCGGAACAGGTCGAGCTCGGGCCCGTCCTGCGCCGGGACGGCCGGGCCGATGTCCGGATCGACCGGGACGGCCGGGCCGTCCGGCCCCCGGTCGTCCCGTCCCGGTTCCGGTTCGGGGGGCACCGGCGTCGGGTCCTCGTCCGCCATCGGACCGCTCATCTCCCGGGCGGGGCCACGTCGGCGCGCGGTTCGGCGGCCAGGTGCTCGCCGACCCGCTTGACCAGCAGGGCCATCTCGTAGGCGATCTGGCCGATGTCCGCCTCGGCCTCGCTCAGCACCGCCAGGCAGCTGCCGTCGCCGGCCGCGGTGATGAACAGGAAGGCCTCGTCCAGCTCGACCATGGTCTGGCGCACGCCGCCGACCTTGAAGTGCCCGCCGGCGCCCTTCGCCAGGCTGTGGAAGCCCGCCGCGACGGCGGCCAGGTGCTCGGCGTCCTCCCGGTCGAGGTCGCGGGAGGCGCCGGTGGCCAGGCCGTCGCTGGAGAGGATCACCGCGTGCCGCAGCGCGGCGACGCGTCCCACCAGGTCGTCCAGGAGCCAGTTGAGGTCTCCGGGCGACTGCGTCGAAGTGGTCATTGAATCTGTTCCTTCCGCTGGAGCGGGTGGTGCGGGTGGTGCTCTTGTTGCTTGTCGTGCCGGTGGTGCTCTTCGTGCCGGTGGTGCGGGTCCTGCGGGGTCGTACGGGTCTTACGGATCGTGCGGGCCGGGCGGGCCGGGCGCGGGTCAGACCGGTGGTGCGGGTGGTGCGGTGCCTTCGGACGGCCCGTCGGACAACGGACCGGCGGGTGCGCCCGGTTCCGCCGCCGCGCGCGGAGCACGGACGAGCCTGCTCGGCGGCGGCACGGGGGCGCGGCGGGCGAGCGGCGCCGGCTCGCCCCCGGCGGGGCCGGGCAGCGCCGCCGGGGCGGGCGCCGGGCTGATCGCGCGGCGCGCCTGGTCCGGCGGCTGCCAGCCGGGCACGGGCCGCGCGGCCGCCGCCGAGGCCGCAGGCGGGGCGGGCGCCGGGGAGGTGCCCCGGCCGCGGGTGAAGCCCCGCTGGAACGAGGCGAAGGTGGCCCGGGCCTCCTCGGGCGAGCGCTCGCGCACCGCCTCGGCTCCCCCGTCCGCGCGCTCGCCGGCCGGAGCGGCGGCAGCGGCCTCCGCCGCCCGCTCGCGCAGTTGCGGGGCGAGGCTCGCCTGCCGGACGCGGCGCGGCAGGGCGCCGCCCGGCGAGGCGGTGTCACGCACCGGTGCGGTGTCCTCGGGGACCGTCGCCGCGACGCCCGGCAGGCCGTCCGGCAGGCTGTCGCCCGGCGCTCCGTCCGCCGGGGCCGCCCCGTCGGCCTCGGCGCGCCGGTGCCGTCCGGTGCCCGGTCCGGCCGGCTCGCCGCCGGGCGCCGGGACGAGCACCGGCCCGCCGTTGCCCCGTGACCGGCGCGGCAGTCCGCCGGGCGTGCGCGCGGGTTCCGGCGCCGAGGGGCGCGGCCCCCCGCTGATCCGGTGCCGCCCGCCCGGGGCGTTCGCCGCTTCGGTGCCGTTCGCCGGTTCGATGCCGTTCGGACCGCCGGTGCCGCCGTCCCCGTCCGCGCCGAGCGCCGGCACCGCGACCAGGTCGCGCCGACCCGCCGCCACCCGCCGTCCCCCGGCCGCTCCCGGGCCCGTACCCGTGCCGGGACCGGACCCCGAGCCAGAACCGGAGCCGGAGCCGGTCCGAACCCCCCGGCCCGAACCCGTCGCGGGCGGCTCCGGCAGTCCGTCCGGCGCCTCCGCCAGCAGCTCGCGCGGGATCAGCACCACCGCCGTGGTCCCCCCGTACGGCGAGGGCCGCAGGTGCACCCGGATGCCGTGCCGCCGGGCCAGCCGGCTGACCACGAACAGGCCGAGCCGGTCGGTGTCGGCGAGGTCGAACTCCTGCTCCACGGCAAGACGTTCGTTGATCCCGGCGAGGGCCTGCTCGCTCAGCCCGAGCCCCCGGTCGTCGATCTCCAGCGCGAAGCCGTGCGCCACCACCTCGCCCTGGACGGTGACCTGGGTGGCGGGCGGGGAGTACACCGCCGCGTTCTCGACCAGTTCGGCGACCAGGTGGGTCACGTCCGCGACCGCGCTGCCGAGCAGTCCGGTGCCGGGGAACGGCCGGACGATCACCCGGGCGTAGTCCTCGACCTCGCCGACCGCCGCGCGCACCACGTCCACCATCCGCACCGGCTTGCGCCAGGCCCGGCCGGGCGAGCCGCCGGCCAGGATGATCAGGCCCTCGGCATGCCGGCGCATACGGGTGGTGAGGTGGTCGACCTTGAAGAGGTCCTCCAGCTCCGCCGGGTCCTCGGTGCGCCGCTCCATGGTGTCGAGCAGGGTCAGCTGGCGGTGCAGCAGCACCTGGCTGCGCCGCGCCAGGTTGACGAAGACCGCGGAGACGCCGCGCCGCAGTTCGGCCTGCTCGACGGCGGCCTCGACGGCGGCCCGCTGCACCGCGTTGATCGCCTGTCCGACCTGGCCGATCTCGGCCGGGCCGAACTCCAGTTCCGGGGCCTCGGCGGCGACGTCCACCGCCTCGCCCTTGCGCAGCCGCAGCATCACCGAGGGCAGCCGGGTGCCGGCCAGCTCGTTGGCGGCGTTGCGCAGGCCGATCAGCTCGCGGACCAGGCCTCGGCCGATCCGGTAGGAGATCAGGATCGAGAGCAGCACCGCGACCAGGCCGATCACACCGGCGATGCCGCCGCGCCAGAGCAGGCCGATCGCGTACGCGTGGTCGCGGTCGTCGATGGTGCCGGCCAGCCGGGTGTTGATCGCCGCGAGGTCGCCGAGCGCGTGGTCGGCGATCTGCCGCCAGTCGCTGCCGTTGAGCGCCTGGACCACGCGCTCGGGGCCGCCCGCGCCGACGAAGTCCGCCTCGGCCCGGGAGAGCGCGGCCCAGGCCTCGCCGCCGCGCAGGGCGATGTAGTCGGCCTGGTCGACCGGGTCCAGCTCGGCGATGTAGACGGTGAACAGGGCCTGCTGGTTGTGCAGGGCGTCGAGCGCGACCTGGTACTGCTCGGCCGTGGGCCGGCCGGTCGCGGTGCGCAGCCCCTCCATCGCCGCGTCCTCCTGGGAGAGGTACTCACGGGCGCGCACCAGCTCGGTCAGGATCGTCCCCTGCCGCGGGAGCTGGCCACTCTGGCGGGCCACGAAGGCGGACCGGAAGCCGAAGGTGGGCTTGACCAGGTCGGTGTACTGGGCGAGCGCGAACTCCCAGTTGAGCGCGGCCCGGCCGACCTGCGCGCGCAGCGGCGGGAGCTGGTCGGCGGCGGCGAGGATCTGCAGCAGGCGGCCGCGCTGGGCCTCGTCGAGCCGGCCGCTGCGGACGTCCTTCTTCTGCCGCAGGACGGCGAGGTCCCGGTCGGTGACGGCCTGCGCCTGTTCGAGGGCGTCCCGGGCGGCGCGCGAGGCCGGGTCGGCCAGCCGTCGGACGGCGGCCCGGCGCTCGTTCTGCAGGTCGTGTGCGTACTGGTCGACCGGGGTGCCGAACTCCTGGTACGTCCTGCTGAGGTCCAGCCGGCTCCAGACGTCACCGGCGGTGGTGAGCGTCGCGTACGCCCAGAGGGCGGCGAGGGCCACGATGGGCACCAGGAGCAGCGCGATGATCTTCGCGCGGATCGAGCTGCTGCGCAGACGCATGGAGTCCTCGGTCGGAAGTGCCAGGCGCGGACGGGGTGCGGGCGGCGGGGTCGGTGGGGGGCGTGGAGCGGCGCGGACGGGAGGCGGGATGGTACGGACCAAGTGCCGGTCCGGGGGTGGTTTTCAGGACAGGCCGGGAAGCCCCGGCCGCAGGTCTGCGAGACTCTACTACGCCCTGACCACTCGTTCGAGGGTCGAACCCGGCCTCTCTTCGCCCCGGGCCGGATCATGTCCGGATCGGCACCGAGATCACCGGTTTCGCACCGGCGGCGGGCAGCCGCGCCCGACACCGCCGCACGGCCCCGCCCCGCCCCGCCGACCGGCGACGTCGCAGGCGGATGACCGTTCGGCGGCACTTTTCGCACGGACCGGTGCCGATCTCGTCGCGTCACGGTCACAACCCTGGGCAGTCGGCACGCCATCCGATAGTTTCGCTCCACCTGCAGGACGGATCGGGGGGATCGTGCGCGAGTTCACCACCCCCGCCCCGGCCGGAGCACCGGCCACCGGCGGGCTGGCCGACTCGCTCTACGACGCCGCCGAACGCTCGCCCGGCCTGGTCCAGTTGGCCCGTCGTACCCCCGGAAGCGCGCGGGCCCCTCGGGGCGCCCGCGCGGCCGGCGGAACCGGCACCACCGGCGCAGGCGGCGCAGGCGGCACGGACCGCGCGGCCGGCACGGACGGCTGGCAGGACGTCACCGCCGCCGCCTTCCGCGACGAGGTGCTCGCCCTCGCCAAGGGCCTGCTCACCCGCGGCGTGCGCTACGGCGACCGGGTCGCGCTGATGTCCCGCACCCGCTACGAGTGGACACTGTTCGACTACGCACTCTGGTCGATCGGCGCGATCCCCGTCCCCGTCTACCCCACCGCCGCGGCCGAGCAGGTCCGCTGGATCCTCGCCGAGACCCAGGCGGTGGCCTGCCTGGTCGAGGACGAGGACCACGCGATGACCGTCGGCGCGGTCTGCGACGCGCTGCCCGAGCTGACCGGCATCTGGCAGCTGGACCGGGGCTGCGTCGCCGCGATCACCGAGGACGGGCGCGGGGTCCCCGACTCGCTGGTCCACCGCCAGCGGCTCGGCGTCACCGCCGACACCGTCGCCACCGTCGTCTACACCTCCGGCACCACCGGCCGCCCCAAGGGCTGCCTGATCACCCACGGCGCCCTGGCCACCGCGGCCGACGCGCTGCTCGCCTGCTGGGACGAGGCGCTGTACGACACCGGCGGCCAGCAGCCGTCCACCGTGCTGTTCCTGCCGCTGGCGCACGTATACGGGCGGATGGTGCAGATCGCGGCGTTACGCGGCGGCTTCCGGCTCGGCCACGTCGCCGAGGTGTCCACCGACGCCCTGCTGCCCGCGCTCGCCGCGCTGCGCCCCACCTTCCTGCTGGTCGTCCCGTACCTGCTCGACAAGGTGTTCCAGCAGGCCCGGCGCACCGCCGAGGAGACCGGACGCGGCGAACTGTTCGAGCAGGCCCGGCAGGTCGCCGTCGACTGGGCCGCCGGCCGCGAGCAGCGCGCCTTCGGGCGCGGCCCCGGCCCGGGCGCCGGACTGCGGCTGCGCCACCTCGCCTACGAGCGCACCGTCTACCAGCGGCTGCGCGCCGTGTTCGGCGGCCGGCTGCGGACCCTGATGTGCGGCGGCTCGACGCTGGAGCGCGAACTCGGCCTGTTCTACGCCGGGATCGGCTTCCGGCTGTACGAGGGCTACGGGCTGACCGAGACCTCGGCCGCGATCACCGGCAACCCGCCCGGGCGGGCGAAGATCGGCACGGTCGGGCGGCCGGTGCCCGGTGCGACCGTCGCGATCGCCGACGACGGCGAGATCTGGGTGCGCGGCCCGGGCGTCTTCGGCGGCTACCTCAACCACCCGCGCTGCACCGCCGAGTCGCTGTTCGAGGGCTGGTTCGGCACCGGGGACCTCGGCAGCCTGGACGAGGACGGCTATCTGACCATCACCGGCCGCAAGAAGGACGTCATCGTCACCAGCAGCGGCAAGAACCTCGTCCCCGCCGCCCTGGAGATCCGGGTCGAGACCCACCCGCTGGTCTCGCAGTGCATGGTGGTGGGCGACAACCGCCCCTACGTGGCCGCGCTGATCACCCTCGACCCGGCGGCGCTGGCGCACTGGCTGAAGCGGCGCGGGCGCGGACAGGCCGACCCCTGGGCGGTGCTGACCGACGAGGAGCTGCACGCGGAGATCCAGCGCGCCGTCGCGGCGGCCAACACCGCCGTCTCGCGCGCCGAGTCGATCCGCGCGTTCCGGTTGCTGCCCCGGGAGTTCGACATCGACCAGGGCCTCCTGACGCCCGACCTGAAACTGCGGCGGGCGGCGGTCACCGCGTACTACGCGGCGGACATCGAGGAGCTGTACGGCCCCTGACGGCACGTCTTGTCCCTTTTGCCGCACGGGTGGTACCGGGTCCGGTGGTCGGCACCGGGGGGAATCCGGGGGCGGCTCCGGCACCGGGGGCAGACGGCGGGCCGCCACTCCTTGACGATCGGAGTGGTCCAGTCCATTGTTTTTCTCCGGTCCGAGTGCGGCGCGCCAACGGCTCCCGCCCCCTCCGGGAGCACCCCCACATCCCGTTTCCCGCGCGCCCGCCCCAACGGGCGCGCGTCCCCACGCAGGAGTCCCCACGTGTCCATCTCCTCGCGCATGTCCGCACGCCTGTCGGCACTGGGCGCCTGCGCCGCGCTGCTGACGGCCGGCCTCGCCGGGCCCGCCACGGCGGCGCAGCCCGGGGCCGCCGCGTCCGGCGGCGCCACCGCCCCCACCGTCAACCTGGCCACCAACCCCGGGTTCGAGATCCCCGCCTCCTCGCTCGCCGACTGGGGCAGCGTGCCCGGCTGGCGCTGTTCCGGCGGGCCCGCCGAGGCCTCCGTCACCACCGCCGCCCCGCACTCGGGCGCCTCTGCCCTGGCCGTCGCCCCGGCGGGCGACGAGTCCACCGGCGAGTGCGCCCAGACCGTCTCGGTCCAGCCGGGCACCACCTACACCGCCTCCGCCTGGGTCCGCGGGAAGTTCGTCTTCCTCGGCGCCACCGACGGCACCGACCGCCCGACCGCCCCCGCCTGGACGGAGGACACCCGCGGCGGCTGGCAGAAGCTCACCACCCGTTTCACCGCCGGCCCCACCGCCACCACCGTCCGCCTCGCCGTCCACGGCTGGTACCAGCAGGGCCCGTTCGCGGTCGACGACGTCCGGGTGGACGGCCCGGCACCCGCGCCCGCGACCGGCGCCGCCTCGGTGCCGACCAGCGACAAGGTGGTCTTCTTCACCGTCGACGACGGCTGGCAGACCTCCCCGGAGGCGGAGCGGTTCATCACCGACCACCAGCTGCCGATCACCGCCTTCCCGCTGCCGATGGCCGCCGCCAACAACCCCGGCTACTTCCAGCGGGTCGCCGCCGTGCCCGGCTCCTCCGTGCAGAACCACAGCGTCTCCCACCCCGACCTCACCAAGCTCACGCCCGCCGAGCAGCAGGTGGAGATCTGCGATGCCCGGGACTCGCTGACCCGCCTCTTCGGCACCGCGCCCACCGTGTTCCGCCCGCCGTACTTCGCCTGGAACGCCGACACCCTGCAGGCCGCGGCCAACTGCGGCATGCGCACCGTGCTCACCGCCGACGCGGACTTCAGCTGGGGCGCCTCCAACGTCTGGCACGAGGGCACCCTGTCGCCCGGGGACGTCGTCCTCATGCACTGGAGCGACACCCTCGCCGGTGACCTGCAGCGTGCCCTGGCCGCCGCCGAGGCGGCCGGTCTCAAGCCCGCCGGCCTGACGTCCTACCTGCGCTGAGGACGCCGCACGCCACTCACGCTCCACCTCGCACCACCTCGCACCACCTCGCACCGCCGGTCCCGCGACGGGGGCCGGCGGTGCGCCCTTTCCGCGCCCTGCCCGTGGCCGGGACGAGATCCTCCGCCGTCAGACTCGTCGCCATGGGGAGACCGGGGGTCCGAACCTTCCGCCGCGGGCCGCGCTCCTTCCCGCTGCACCACCCGCCCGCCGACTGGGCCTCGGACGGCGGGCCGCTCCCGCCGCCCGACGAGCGCCCGCGCCGCTACGGCATCGACGTCCGCACCACCGAACCCGCCGCCTCCCACGTCTCCTTCAGCGCCGGCGACCTCGCCGGCCTCTCCCCCCGGACAGGTCTGGGCGCACGCCCGGATCTGGACCCTGGAGGACTTCGACTCCTACGCCCGCACCTCGTGCTGAGCGCCCTGCGGGCCTCGCTCGCGACCCGGGCCCGCCCCGGCCGGCTCGGCCGGCTGACCGCGCGTTGACAGGGCGCGGGCGGGGTGCTCTGATGGGCGCGTGCAGCGTGGCGCCGGCCAAAGAGAAGTGGGCCGGCCGGCAGCCGGGCCGGCACCCGACACCGAGGGACGACGCGTGATGAGTTCGTACTCCGCTCCCCTTTCCTGACCCTTCGCGCGGCCGCGGCCCAGACCGTGGCCGTCGCCCACCCCTGTTCGGAGATCTGTCCAGGCGCATGCCCATGTCTTCTTCCTCTCCCCAGTCCCTTTCCGATTCCTTCTCCGAGTCCTTCTCCCCCGCCCGGTCGTCCGCTCGGCCGCCGCTGTCGTTCAACCAGAGCGTCATCGAGGAGTTCCGCGCCAACGGCGGGCGGGTCGGCGGCCCCTTCGAGGGCGGAGACCTGCTCCTGCTGACCACCGCCGGTGCGCGAACCGGCCGGGAGCACACCGTGCCGCTCGGATTCGTGCGCGCCGAGGGCCTGCTGCTGATCGTCGCCTCGGCGGCCGGGGCGCCCGAGCACCCGCAGTGGTACCGCAACCTGATCGCCCGCCCGGCGGTACGGGTCGAACTCGGCGAGGAGGTGTTCGAGGCGACCGCCGTGCCGGCCGAGGGCTCGCGGCGGGACCGGCTCTTCGCGGCCGTCGTCCGGGCCGCGCCCGGGTACGGCGACTACCAGCGGCACACCCGGCGGGTCCTGCCGGTGGTCGCGCTGGAACGCCGCTGAACGGACGGGCCCGCCGGTCCCTCCCCCGTGTGGGGGACCGGCGGGCCCGGGCCTGGTCAGGCCCCCTGCGGATCCGTTCAGGCCTGGGCGGAGAAGACCTGGAGGTAGCCGCCCGAGTGGCCGGCGGCGTTGGGGTGGTAGCTCTCGTCCACCGGCAGCGTGGTGCTGCGCAGCCAGGTGGTGCCGGAGCCGCAGATCTCGTGCTCGCGGTAGATCGAGCGCACGTCACCGAAGGCGAAGCCCGCGTTGGCGGCGCGCTTGGCGAGGACGTCGTCCAGCGCGTCGGCGGCGCCGTTGATGGCGGCCCGCTTGGTGTCGCCGATGCCGAGGATGCAGCTGCCGCCGATCTTGTAGAGGTGCGGGTAGCCGAGCACGACGACCCGGGCGTTCGGCGCCTTGGCGCGGATCGCCGAGTAGACCCTGTCGAGCTGGGCCGGCAGCGTGCTGGTGGCGTAGTTCTTCGCGGTGGCGACGGCGTTGAGGCAGGCGCTCTCGGAGTCCAGGACGCACGTCTGCATCGTGCTCGCGAAGCCCGCGTCGTTGCCGCCGACGCTGATGCTGACCAGCGTGGTGGTCGAACTCAGCGAGGAGATCTGGTTGTTGATGACGTCTCCGGTCTTCGCCCCGGCGCAGGCGACGAACTTGAACGACGACGGCGCGTGCGCGTTCTTCCACAGGTACGCGTACGCGAGGGTGCTGCGCTTGCAGCTCCCGCTCTCGCTGGTGTAGCTGCCGGCACCGAGGCCGGAGGCGTACGAATCGCCCAGGGCGACGTAGTTGGCGCCGGCGGCGTGGGCCGATCCGGCCGTGGCCAGCGTGGTGAGGGCGAGGAGGGCCGCGGTGACGGCGACGGACATGGCTCGGGCAGGGCGTGACATGAGTCCTCCTGGTCGTGACGTGCGTCACGGAATTTGATACCAGGCGGTAGCTTTCATGTGAAGTTGTCATGCCAAGGCAATTGACGAACAGTCTGACAACCGCCGGGTTAACGCGCCCTTTTCTCACCACGCGCGACGGGGCAAGCGCCGTTGGTGACCGAACGGAGCGTCACCCGGCCGGAGGACGGCTGTCGGTGGAGGGTTGACGACCGACCGAGGGGCGGCGGACGGCCGGGCGACGACGACCGGGTGAAGGGCTGCGGCGGCGAGCGCGTCAGCCGGGCTCGCCGTCGTGGACGACGATCTCCAGCTCGAAGCCCTGGCGGTCGATCAGGTGGACCGTCCCACCGGTGTCCACCCGGACCGTCCAGCCGGCGGCGAGCGCGGCGGCCACCGCCGACCGGTCACCGTGCACGGCGAGGTGGTTCAGGCCCGCCCGCAGCCGCTGGTGACCTCCCGGCAGCAGGGCCGGCGACTGCTCGATCACCAGGTAGGCGTCACCGAGGCGCCAACTGCGGCCGCTCGGCCATTGCTGGAACGGCTCGCACCCGAGCGCGAGCAGCACCGGGCCCCACTGCCGCGCCGCGAGCGCCAGGTCGTCCGTCCACAGCTCCACGTGGTGGAACAGGCCGCGGGGGTGCGGCGGTCGAGGAGCGCTCACCGGCCGTCGCCCGGGCCGGTGGAGCCGGTGGGCGCGGCGTCCGGGGCCGCACCGGGGAACACCTCGCAGCCGTCGACCGGCAGTTCCTCGATCGCCTCGTTGGCCGCGGCGGGCACGCCCAGCCACCGGACGGCGGTCGCCACCGCCGCCCGGGCCTGGCGCAGCCCGGGCTCGCCCCAGCCGAGCAGCTCGACGGCGAGACCCGGCGCCACGAGCAGCCGCCGGTAGTGCCGCCCCGAGGCGGGGTCCGCCGCGCTCGGGCCGACCGCCCGCAGCGCGGCCGCCATCCGGACCCGGGCGCACTCGTTCCCGCCGTTGGCCGACCCCACCCGGTCGTAGAGGTAGCCGAGGTAGTACGCCGTGCCGATCAGCGCCTGCGCCTCCTCGCCCGCCTCCCGGGCGAGGGCGGAGCCCGGGTCCCCGGCGTCCTCCGGCTCCAGCGACCCGCCGGGCAGCGAGACGATGCCGTCCTTCGGGTTGACCAGCGTCAGCACCCGGCCGTCGGGGGCGAACAGCCACCCCCACGACTGCTTGACCGCGAGCCCGGGGGGCACCGGCTCGCCCGGCCGCCACGGCCACCCCGCGGTGGGACGCCTGCGCACCCGTCCGAGCAGCTCGGCGATCTCCGCGCTGTACTCGATCCGGCTCATGCGTCCCCCCTTTCGGTTCGGGCTCGCCGGACCGGCGGTGCGCGGGGACGTTCACGGGACGTTCGCGGTGCGCGGTTCGGGGCCGAGCGGGCAGGCGCGGCGGCGTGGGGCACCGTCCGTTCCCACTGTTGATCTTCCCCGAAATCTTCCCCGAACAGGCGGTCGATGAACAGTCCCCAGCGCCGCTTGGTGGACACCGAAGACCGAACGCGCTGGTCAGCCGGGTCAGTCCAGGGGCTCACCGCCGTCCTGCCGCCCGGGTGACACCGGCAGGGGGAATCCAGGCCCCGGAACGGCGGCCGGCGGGAAGGGCAGCCCGCGTCCGACGTCGTCGGCCAGCTCGTCCAGCACCTCCCGGACGGTCATCGGCCGCAGCCGTCCGGCGTGCAGCGCCCAGCCGCGCACCACCTGCCCGCCGGGCACCGCCGGGTCCCCGTGCAGCACCACCGCCCCGGCGCCGCCGGCGGCCAAGCCCGCCGCCAGCGTCACGCAGAACGCCTCGCCGTCCCGCCCGCCCGTGCCCGACCGGCCGCCTTCCACCAGGAGGTCGGTCGCCGAGGTCAGCTCCTCGCCGTCCTCGGGGCCGTGGCAGCGCACGGTCAGCAGATGGAGACCGTCACCGGCACCCGCCGCCACCGCCGACCGGACCTCGACCGCGTGCCGCAGCACCGCCACCAGCCGCCGCTCCCCCGGCGGCCCCTCGCCGACCGCCGCCAGCAGCGCCGCCATCGCGATGGAGATCCGCACCCTGGCCCGGTGGTCGTCGACCAGCTCCGGCAGCAGGACCGCCAACCGCTGCCCGGCGTAGACGAACGGCTCCCCCGCCAGCTCGGGATCGGCCGCGTACGCGACGCGGGCCGCCGCGCCCCCGGGGTCGAAGCCGAGCGCCTCGCAGTACTCCTCGTAGTCCGCCGGGTCCAGCACCCGCAGATGCACCTCGACGCCGTGCCCGGCCAGCGCCCGGAGCTGGACCGCCACCCGCCGCAGGTAGGCCCGGAAGGACAGCCCGCCGAACAGCCCGTACCCCGCGAGGTCGGCGAAGTCGGCGGCACGCACCACCAGGGCCAGCGCCACCGGCTGCGGCGGCGGCGCCCCGCGCGGCCGCCCCGAGCGCCACCCCCGCGCCCCGGGCCCGCCCGACCCGCCGCCCGGAGGCCGTCCACCAGGGCCGCGCGCCCCCGGTCCACCCGGCCCGGGCCGCCGCTGCCCGGCACGCCCGCTCCGCATCCCGTCCCGCTTTCCGTCCCGCACGCCCATCGCGCCACCCTTTCGCTGCGGACACCCGCCACACCGGCCCCACGAGCCCCTCGGCTCCCGGCGACCGCGACCCTACATACCGTCACTGACAATCCACCCTGCGCGACCTCCACGGGTCGCGCGGGAAGCCGCCGCCCCGGCACTGCGGCCACCTTGACTCTCAGCGACGGTGACCCTACACACGGCCACTGACAGTCCGCCCGGTGCGGCACCCGCCGCCGAGGGGTGGACGGGAAGCCGCGACCGGGGACCGGACGGCCGGGGTGCCGCCCGTCGTGCGACGAGGCCACGCCCCGGAGCCCGAGGGCACCGCCGCCGGCAGAGCCGCCCCGGGGCAGGCGGGGTCAGGTGAGGGAACGTGGCGGGCGGGAGAGCGCGACCGGAATCGGGATCCCGCTATCGCCCCGGCCACGCGACGACACGCCGCCTCGAAAGCCGTGGGGCGCGCGGGAAGCCGTGGCCGGGACCGGGCTTCCGGTACCGCCCCGTCGTGCGACGAGGGATCACGCCCCGGCGGCCGAGGGCGCTGCCCCTGCCACGGCCGCGCCGGGCCGCAGCGCTCGCGAGGGACCGTGCGGCGGGCGGGAGTGCATGGCGCGGACCAGGCTCTCGGCACCACCCCTCCATGCACCGACGGGCCTCCCCGAGAACCGCCCCGGCCGCCCAAGGCGGGCGAGACGGCCCGGGGTGGCCGGGGGTGGCAGGCCACGGCGGCCGAGGCGGCGTGGCGGGCCAGGCGAGACGGCCGGGGTGGCGGAGGGCCACTGGGTGGGGTGGGAATCCGCGGTCCGGGGCCGCTTGTCGGTGGCGCCCGTTATGGTCGGGGACCATGCGACTGCTGCATACCTCCGACTGGCACCTCGGGCGATCGTTCCACCGGGAGAGCCTGCACGACGCCCAGCGCGCCTTCCTGGACCACCTGGTGGCCGTGGTCCGGGACCGGGGCGTGGACGCCGTGCTGGTCGCCGGGGACGTGTACGACCGCGCGCTGCCGGGTCTGGAGGCGGTGGCGCTGTTCGACGACGTGCTGCACCGGCTGGCCGGCCTCGGCGTGCCGACGGTGTTCATCAGCGGCAACCACGACTCCGCCCGCCGCCTCGGCGTGGGCGCCGGGCTGATCGGCCGGGCCGGCGTCCACCTGCGGACCGACCCGGGCGAGTGCGCCGAGCCGGTGCTGCTGGCCGACGAGCACGGTCCGGTCGCCGTCTACGGGCTGCCCTACCTGGAGCCGACGCTGGTCCGGGAGCGGTTCGGACTGGCGCGCGGCGGGCACGCGGCGGTGCTCGGCGCGGCGATGGAGCAGGTCAGGGCCGACCTCGCGGCCCGCCCCGCCGGCACCCGCGCGGTGGTGCTGGCGCACGCCTTCGTCACCGGCGGCGAGCCCAGCGACAGCGAGCGCGACATCGCGGTGGGCGGGGTCGCGGCCGTCCCCGCCTCCCTCTTCGACGGCGTGCACTACGCGGCGCTCGGCCATCTGCACGGCTGCCAGACGCTCGCCCCGCACCTGCGCTACAGCGGCTCCCCGCTCGCCTACTCCTTCTCCGAGCACGAGCACCGCAAGAGCATGTGGCTGGTCGACCTCGCGGCCGACGGCGAGGTCACCGCCGAACGCGTCCCCTGCCCGGTGCCGCGCCCGCTGGCCCGGCTGCGCGGCCGGCTCGACGAGCTGCTCACCGACGAGCGCTACACCGCCGACGAGCAGTCCTGGGTGCAGGCCACCCTCACCGACCCGAGCCGCCCGAGCGAGCCGATGGAACGGCTGCGCCGCCGCTTCCCGCACACCCTGCAGCTGCTCTTCGAACCGGAGGAGACGGCCCCGGCCGCCTCCTCCTCCTACGCCGCCCGGGTCGGCGGGCGGACGGACCTGGAGATCGCCGAGGGCTTCCTGCGGCACGTCCGCCCCGGCGCCGAGCCGGACCCGCAGGAGCTGGACTGGCTGCGCGAGGGCTTCGAGCGCGTCCGGGAGACCACCGACCGGAAGGCGGAGCTGCCCCGATGAGACTCCACCGGCTGACCGTGACCGCCTTCGGCCCGTTCGCGGCCACCGAGACGGTCGACTTCGACGCGCTGGCCGCCGGCGGACTGTTCCTGCTGCGCGGCGCCACCGGCGCGGGCAAGAGCAGTGTGCTGGACGCGGTCTGCTACGCCCTCTACGGCGAGGTGCCCGGCACCCGCCGCGCCAACCGGCTGCGCAGCGACCACGCCGCGCCGGACCGGCTGACGACCGTCCGGCTGGAGCTGACGCTCGGTGGGCGGAGGCTGGAGATCACCCGGATCCCTGAGCAGCCGCGGCCGAAGAAGGTCGGCCGCGGCATGACCCTCGAACGCGCCCAGACGCTGCTGCGCGAGTGGTCGGCGGACGGCGCCGGCACCGGGGACGACGCGCCGGGCTGGCGGGCGGTCAGCAAGTCGCACCAGGAGGCCGGGGAGGAGATCCACCGGCTGATCGGGATGAGCCGCGACCAGTTCTGCCAGGTGGTGCTGCTACCACAGGGCGACTTCGCGCGGTTCCTGCGGGCGGACTCGGAGGAGCGCGGAAAGCTGCTGCGCCGGCTGTTCGACACCGAGCGGTTCCAGTCCGTCGAGGCCTGGCTGGCCGAGCGGCGCCGGGCCCAGGAGGCCGCCGTCCAGGCCGGGCGCCGCCGGCTGCGGGATCTGGCGAGCAAGGCGGAGCAGGCGGCCGGCCCGGACGCCGAGCCGGCCGCGGGCCGGGTGCCCGGCGAGGAGGAGTCCGGCCCGGCGGGGGTCCCGGCGGACACCGAGCTCACCCTGGGCGTGCTGGGCTGGGCGGCGGTGCTGCGCGGCGGCGCGGCCGAGCAGCTGGCCGTCGCCGAGGCGGCGCTGGCGGGCGCGGAGGAGGCGCATCGGGCCGCGCAGCGCGGGCGGGAGGCCGCCGAGCAGCTGGCCGACCGGCAGGAGCGGCACCGGCAGGCGGTGCGGGAGGCGGCCCGCCTCGCCGAGGACGAGCCCGCCCGGGCGGAGGACCGCCGGCGGCTGGCGGCGGCGCAGGCGGCGGTCGGCGTCGAGTCGGTGCTGCACCTGCGCGAGCGCGCGGCGGAGGCGTACCGGCAGGCCCGGGAGGAGGAGCACCGGCACCGCGCGGTGCTGGCCGGGCTCGCCGACGGCCCGGCGGGACGGACCGTCTCGGCGGGACGGACCGTCTCGGCGGGCGGCGATGCCGCGGACGGCGGGGACGGAGACGATGGGGGCGCCGACGGGGACGGCGGCGCGGCGGGCGGGGGCCCGGCGCTGGCGCACGCCGAGGCCGAGGAGCTGGCCGGGGCCGAGCGGCGGCTGCGCGCGGAGGTCGTCCGGCTGGAGGCCGCCCGGGAGGACGAGCGGCGGTGCGCCGAACTGGACGGCGCGCGGGCGGCGCTGGCCGCCGACCTGCGGCGTGCCGAGGACCTCGCCGAGGAGGCGGGCGACTGGCTCGCCGAGTTCGAGGCCCGGCTGGCCGCCCTCCAGGCGGAGGAGGCGGCCGCCCGGGACGCCGCCGGGCGCGTCGAGCGGCTGGACGCCCGACGGGCGGATCTGGCCGCCCGGCTGTCCGCCGCCCGTGACCGGGACGGGCTGGGCGTGGAGATCGACCACGCCCGGCCACGGGTCCTCGCGCTGCGGGCGGAGGCGCTGGACGCCCGCCAGTACGGGCTGGACCTGCGCGAACGCCGGCTGGCCGGGATGGCCGCCGAGCTGGCCGCGCGGCTGGGCGCCGGGGAGCCGTGCCGGGTCTGCGGCTCGACGGAGCACCCGGCCCCCGCGCGCCCGGCCGGGGAGCCGGTCCGGCCCGAGGACGAGGAGCGCGCCCGGCGGGCCCAGACGGCCGCCGAGCAGGCGGCCGAGGCCGCGGAGCAGAAGCTGTCCGGCCTCCAGGTGCGCCGGGCGGCGGCGGCCGGAGCGGCCGGGGAGGAGCCCGCCGAGGCCCTGTCCGCGGGGCTCGCCGAGCTGGAGCGCGAGCACCGCGAGGCGCTCCGGGCCGCCGAGCGGCTGGCTCCGGTGGGTCTGGCGATCGAGCGGCTCACCGCCGAGCAGGCCGTCCGGCGGACGGCGCTGGCCGGGGCCCGCGAGCGCGGCGCCGAGCTGGCCGCCCAGGCCCGGACCCTGCACACCGAGCAGGAGAAGCTGGGCGCCCGGGTGGCGGCCGCCCGGGGCGACGCGCCGTCGGTGGCGGAGCGCGCGGCCGCCCTGAACCGGCTCGCCTCGGCCGTGGCGGCGCTGGTCGGCGCGGCCCGGTCCGCCACCGAGGCGGCGCATCAGCTCAAGCGGGCCGACGACGAACTGGCCGGCGCCGCGGTGGCGGCAGGGTTCGCGAGCGCGCGGGACGCCGCCGCCGTGCTGCTGCCCCGGCAGGAGCGCGAACGGCTGGAGCGGCGGCTGGACCGGCACCGGGCGGAGCTGGCGGCGGCCGAGCGCCGGCTGGCCGAGCCGGAGCTGGCCGCGGCCGCCGCGCTGCCGGCCGCGGACGTGCCGGGCACCCGCGCCCTGCTCGGGGCGGCCACCGACCGGCTGCGGGCGGCGCACGCGGCACGGGACACGGCCCGGGAGCGGTGCGCGGCGCTCGCCGTGATCGGGCGGCAGCTGGCCGAGCTGGCCCGCTCGCTCGCCCCCGAGCTGGAGCGGTACGCGCGGATCAGCCGGCTGGCCGCGCTGGCGGCGGGCACCTCGGCCGACAACCGGCTGCGGATGCGCCTGGAGTCGTACGTCCTGGCCGCGCGGCTGGAGCAGGTGGCGGCGGCGGCCAGCGACCGGCTGGTGCGGATGTCCGGCGGACGCTACACCCTGGTCCACAGCGACGACCGGGGCGCGGGCAACAAGCGCTCGGGCCTGGCCCTGCGCGTGGTGGACGCCTGGACCGGCACCGAGCGCGACACCGCGACGCTCTCCGGCGGCGAGAGCTTCTTCGCCTCGCTGGCCCTGGCGCTCGGTCTGGCGGACGTGGTCACCGACGAGGCCGGGGGCATGCCGCTGGACACCCTGTTCATCGACGAGGGCTTCGGCAGTCTCGACGAGCACACCCTGGAGGAGGTGATGGACGTCCTCGACGGTCTGCGCGAGCGGGACCGCGCGGTCGGCATCGTCAGCCACGTCGCCGATCTGCGCAGCCGCATCCCGGCCCAGCTGCTGGTCCGCAAGGGCCGGCACGGTTCGACCCTGGCCCTGGCCGGGCGGGAGGACGCCTGACGCGCGTCTGCCGCAGACCTGACGCGCGCCTGACGCGCGCCGCGGCCGGGCCGGGTCGCCCCGGACCGGGCCGCCGCGAACCCGCTCCCGTCAGCCGGAGCAGGCGATCCGCTGGGCCTGCTGCCAGGCGCAGACGGGGCACAGGGTGCTGCCCGGGCGGTCGGCGGGCAGTTCGGTCGGCTCGCCGCACAGCACGCAGTCCGCGCGCGGGCCGGTGAGGTCCGGATCGGGCAGCAGCGCCGCCACGGCGTCGCCGTCGCCCGGGGCGAGGACGCAGACCTGGTCGGCCGCCGAGCCGCCGCCGTCCGCGAGGCCCTCGGGCTCCGGGGCGCGGGCGGGGCGCGGGTCGTCGGCGCGGCCCCTGTCGTTCACGGCAGTTTCGCTCATGGGGCCCTCTCTACTCCTCGGCCGGGCCCCGTGCAAGACGCTCCCGGACGGCCGGTACGGTGGCGGCATGCCCGACTCGCCCGGTACCGCCCCGGATCCCGGCGCCGCCCGCCCGCCCGCCCTCACCCGGCGGCTGCTGGCCGCCCGGGCCGCCGCGCCCAGCTACCGCGAGGTGGGCGCCACCCGCGGCGCCCGGCTGCCGGAGGGCTACGCGCACCTGCGTCGGCGGGTCCACCTCGGGCACGGCCCGGACGTCCTGGCGCGCGCCGGGCGGTTCGTCCTCGGCTGGGGCTGCCAGCTGGGCACCGGCTTCGCCGTGTACCCGTACGCGCCCGCCGAGGCGGGGTCGACCGTGCTGCTGCGCCTCGCCCTGCCCGGCACCCGCCGGCCCCGGCTGGTGATCCCGTGCCGGGTGGTGTGGCGGGTGGACGAGCCGGACCGGATCGGCTTCGCCTACGGGACGCTGCCGGGGCACCCGGAGCGCGGCGAGGAGGCGTTCGTGGTGTCCATGGACGCCGCGGGCGAGGTGTGGTTCGAGGTGAGCGCCTTCGCCCGGCTCGCCGCCTGGTACGCCCGGCTCGGCCGTCCGGTCGCCGTGCTCTGCCAGTACCTGGCGATCGAGCGGTACCTCGCCGCCGTCGTCGAAGCGGCGGCCGGCGAGGTACCGGCCGGTGAGGCCCCGGCGGTCGAAGCCGACGCCCACGCGCGCGACCGCGCCGGCGACCGCGCCGAGGCCGCCTCGGGCGGGCCGGCGGCGGGGTAGGGCCGCCGGCCGGGGACCGTCGACTCGGGTCCGCCGGCCCGGGCCCGTCAGCCCAGGAAGGAGAGCCGGACCGTCCGCCTGGGGTTGTCGCCGTTGGTGTCGACGAGGACCACCGACTGCCAGATGCCCAGCGCGAGCCGCCCGTCGATCACCGGCAGGGTGGCGTGCGGGGCGACCAGGCCGGGCAGGACGTGGTCGCGTCCGTGGCCGGCGCTGCCGTGCCGGTGCATCCAGCGGTCGTCGGCGGGCAGCAGGTCCCGCAGGGCGGCGAGCAGGTCGGCGTCGCTGCCGGAGCCGGTCTCCAGGACGGCGATCCCGGCCGTCGCGTGCGGGACGAAGACGTTGAGCAGTCCGTCCCGCCCGGCCGCGTGCCCGTCGAGGAACCGGGAGCAGCGGTCGGTGATGTCCAGCGCGACCTCCTGGCTGCCGGTGGTGATCTCGAAGGTCTCGGTCCGGAAGGACGTGGAGTGGGGGGTGGTGTGGATGTGGTCCGCCATGGCGTCATCCTCGCCCACGTCCGGGGGCGGGCAGACCAGCCTCGCCGACTCTCCGTGCCGGTGGGGCAAGTCGTCGTACCCTGAGAGGTTCAGACCAATCCGGGCGGCCCCGGGCGGCCCGGTTCCGGGCATGCTTCCGGGCATGCCGAAGACCCGACGGTCACGGGGATCCGTCGGGCCGGTGCTGGTGGGTGCGGGGGGCGGCGGCGCGCCCCGGGGCCGGTCGGCCCCTCAGCCGCGCCCGCCGAAGAGACCGCGGCGCAGCCGGCGCAGCGGCGCCAGCAGCCTGACCCGCGCGTGGCGGCGCGGCGGCGCGGTCGGGGCACCGAGGCCGCTCGGCGTCAGCTCCCTTATCAACCCGAGCGCCTCGGCGGTGTCCACCGCCGGGAGTGCGGGCGCGCCGAGCACAGCCAGGTGTCGGTCGATCCGGCGGCCGGTCGTACCGACACCGCACTGGACCGCCGGCACGCGGGGCCGAGTCCGCACTTGCATGTGTTCCATCTGATTTCCCACCCCTACGAGGCGCCAGGGCCGTGAGGCGAAGACTATCCGCGACAGACGGTCTTCGCGCAACCGTCCCGGTGTTCTGCCACCGTATCGTGCGGCGTCAACTGACACCGCACCAGGGGCTGCCCGGGCGGTCACGACTAGGCATCAATGATGGTGCACGACCGGGCACCCGTCAGCGGGTTCGTCGGAGTACGGGCCCGGCGCCCGGCGCGAAGCCGCGCGCCCGGCACGCGAGGTGACCACTCCCTCACACCCCGTGCCCGCCGGGCGGCCCGCGGGAACCACCAACCCGGGCCCGGATCGGTACGACTATCCGTTTAGGAAGTGAACACAGACGAGGGATTGACGGGAGAGTCGGCTCCAAGCAATATCTGTAGCGACCACGCGGGCGCGAGCCGCGCCCACCGTCGTGTTCGACTGATGAAGACTCCGGCTCCCCCGTTCCTACTGCCAGGCCGCCTCGACGCTGCGGCGGCCGGGTTCGGGCGGTGCCCGGACCGGCGGCCGGCCGTAGAGGGTCGGCCGGGCCGCCACCAGGCTGCCGGTGCCACCCCGCACGGGGTCCGGCACCGGCGGCTCCGTCAGCCGCGGCACCGGCGGGTCCGGCACCGGCGACCTGCGGGTTCCCCCGGGCGCCCCGCTCGGTAGACTCGGCCAGCGTGCCAGTCCTCCTCAGCATCGTGCTCCCGGTCCACGGGGTGGAGCGCTTCCTGCCGCGCTGCCTCGACTCCCTCCTGGCGGACACCCCCTCCACCGAGTCCCGGTTCGAGGTGATCGCGGTCGACGACCGCTCCCCCGACCGCTGCGGCGCGATCCTGGACGAGTACGCGGCCCGCGAGCCGCGCCTGCGCGTCCTGCACCTCGCCGAGAACCAGGGCCTCGGCGGCGCCCGCGCCGCCGCCCTGCCCGAGGTGCGCGGCGACTACGTCTGGTTCGTCGACAGCGACGACTGGGTGCCCGAGGGCACGGTGGCCGCCCTCCTCGACGAGCTCGCCGCCGAGGCGCGGCGCGAGGACGGCGGCGAGGCGCCCGCCGACGTGCTGCTGACCGACTTCACGCACGTCTACCCCGACGGCGGCACCGAGCCCAACCCCTGGCGGCACGTGCTGACCGGCTCCCCGCTCGTCGCGGGGTGCACGCTGGCCGAGCACCCCGCGCTGTTCAGGACCGTGATGTCGGTCTGGAACAAGGTGTTCCGCCGGGAGTTCCTGCTCGGGCTCGGCGTCTCCTTCGGCCGCGGCTACTACGAGGACATCTCCGTCACCTACCCCGCGCTGCTCGCCGCCGGGCGGCTGCGCTACCTCGACCGCCCCTGCTACTTCTACCGGCGCGGCCGGGCCGGGGCGATCACCAGCACCGCCTCCGCCAAGCACGCCGACGCCTTCGCCCAGTACGACGCGATCTTCGCCTTCCTGGACCGGCCCGACCGCCCCGGCCGGCCCGTCCCGGAGGCGCTGCACACCCTGGTCTTCGAGCGGACCGTGCAGCAGGCGCTCACCGTCTACGACACCCCGGGGCTGGTCCCGGTCGGGCTGCGGCCCGAGTTCTTCCGCCGGATCGCCGAGCACTTCGCCCGGCACCGCCCGGCGGGCTACCGCTTCCCCGGGGGCGTGCGCGGGGTGCAGTACCGGCTCGCGGCGCGCGGCGCCCGGCGCGCGTACGCGGAGCTGCGCCGCACGGGGCGGCTGCCGCGCGAACTCAAGCGCGGGGCCCGGGCGGTGGCGCCGGCCCTGAAGAAGGGGGTGCGCAGCAGCGCCCGGTTCACCGCGTACAACGCCTTCCGCCGGATGCCGCTCGACCCCGGGCTGGCGGTGTACGCCGCGTACTGGCACCGGGGCTACGCCTGCAGCCCGGCCGCGATCTACGAGAAGGCGAAGGAACTGGCGCCCGCGATCCGCGGGGTCTGGGTGGTGGAGAACCGGACCCAGGCGGCGGCGCTGCCGGAGGGCGTGCCGTACGTCATCGTCAACACCCCGGCCTACCTGAGGACGATGGCCACGGCGAAGTACTTCGTGAACAACGTCAACTTCCCGCGCACCATGGTGAAGCGGCCGGGCACGGTGCACGTCCAGACGCAGCACGGCACGCCGCTCAAGGCGATGGGCATGGACCTCAGGGACCACCCGGTGGCGGCCGACGGGATGGACTTCGACCGCCTCCAGGAGGCGATCGACCGCTGGGACTTCCTGGTCTCCTCCAACCCGCACACCAGCGAGCACTTCGCCCGGGCCTTCCCCGGCCGCTACGAGATGCTGGACACCGGCTACCCGCGCAACGACCGGCTGGCGAACGCGACGCCGGCCGAGACGGCGGCGATGCGCGAGCGCTTCGGGCTGGAGCCCGGGCAGCGGGCCGTGCTGTACGCGCCCACCCACCGGGAGGCGCGCGGCGGCTACGTGCCGCTGCTGGACGTGCGGGAGCTGGCACGGCGGCTGGGACCGGGGTTCACGCTGCTGGTGCGCACCCACTACTTCCACACCGGCGGCCCGGGCGACCTGACGGAGCAGGAGGGCGCGGCGCGGATCCTGGACGTGTCGGCGCACCCGACCGTGGAGGACCTCTACCTGGCGGCGGACGTGCTGGTCACGGACTACTCGTCGATGATGTTCGACTACGCCGTGCTGGACCGGCCGATCGTCGTCTTCGCGCCGGACTGGGAGGAGTACAAGCGGGACCGGGGCGTCTACTTCGACCTGTTCGAGCAGCCGCCGGGCGCACTGACGACGGATCCGCAGGGGCTCGCGGCGGCGCTGCTGGCCGGGGATCCGGAGCCGGTGGCGCGGGCGGAGTTCCGCAAGCGGTTCTGCCCGTGGGACGACGGCGGGGCGGCGGAGCGGGTGGTCCGCCGGGTGTTCCCGACCACCGGCTGAGAACGGGCCGCCGTACGACACACGGTGGCAGGGGCGCGCGGGAACACGGCGACGGGCCCCGGGGAGCGAGCTCCCCGGGGCCCGTCGGGCGTCGCGTCTCGCGACAGCCCCGGCGCGTGTCGCGTCAGCCCTGGCGCGCGGCCAGGAACTCCTCGAAGGTCAGCTCACCGTCGTGGTCGGTGTCCATCGTCTTGATGACGGCCTCGGCCACGGCGATCGAGGTGGTCAGGTCGCCGAGCTCACGCGCGACCAGCGCGTACTCGGTGGCGGTGATCCGGCCGTCGCCGTTCACGTCGTACTTGTCGAACGCCGCGCGGATGTCGTCGACGTCGGCCATGGGCCCTCCAGGGATGATCAGCTTCTTATGTGTCATTCCGACGGCCGTACCCTACCCGGCCGTGGTGAGCGCCACGGTCGGCGGGAGTGGACGGCCGCCGGGGTGGGTGTCGTAGTCTGCGGGTCTGATCCCGGCCCGGCCGGGCCGACCAACGCCGTTCGTCGTCACCCCAGGCCCGGGCACCTCTCGGGCGTGCTCGTCCAGGGAGGGACCATGCTCGATCTCGTCACCAGGCTGGTACTGAAACCGCTCGCCCGGGGGATCTGGCGGCCCACCATCGAGGGCATGGAGAACCTCCCGCGCAAGGGCGGCGTCATCCTGGCCAGCAATCACCTCTCGTTCATCGACAGCGTGGTGATCCCGCTCACCGCGCCGCGCCGGGTGCACTTCCTGGCCAAGGCCGAGTACTTCACCGGCACCGGCCTCAAGGGCGCGCTGTCGCGCGGCTTCTTCGAGGGCATCGGCGCGGTGCCGGTCGAGCGCGGCACCTACCGCTCCGCGCAGGCCTCGCTGGAGCGGGCGCTGGAGATCCTGGAGGACGGCAAGGCCTTCGGCATCTACCCGGAGGGCACCCGCTCGCTGGACGGCCGGCTCTACCGCGGCAAGACCGGTGTGGCCTGGCTGGCCCTGACCGCCGGTGTCCCGGTGGTGCCGGTGGCGCTGGAGGGCCCCGAGCAGATCCTGCCGATCGGCAAGCGCGTGCCGCGGCTCAAGAAGGTGACGGTCCGTTTCGGCGAGCCGCTGCACTTCGACGAGCTGCACGGGCAGGCCCGTTCGCTCAAGGCCCGCCGCCAGGTCACCGACGAGGTGATGGCGGCGATCCAGCGGCTCTCCGGCCAGGAGGTCGTGGAGACGTACAACGAGGTGCCCCAGGCCGCCTGAGCGAGGATCCCGGTGTGCCGCGGCCCGGCCGGCGGCACACCGGCCGGTGCGGGTCAGGGGGCGACGGCCGCGACCGGGGACTCCGCGACCGGGGACTCCCGGCGCAGCAGCGCGGCGTAGCGGCCGTCCGCCGCCAGCAGCTCCTCGTGGGTGCCGAGTTCGGCGACCTCGCCGCGGTCCAGGACGGCGATCTGGCCGGCCGCGCGCACGGTGGAGAGCCGGTGCGCGATGGTGATGGTGGTGCGGCCCGCCGCCAGGGTGTCGATGGCCTCCTGGACGGCGCGTTCGGTGCTGTTGTCCAGCGCGCTGGTGGCCTCGTCGAGGATCAGCACCGGCGGGTTGCGCAGGATGGTGCGGGCGAGCGCGAGGCGCTGCTTCTCCCCTCCCGAGAAGCGGTAGCCGCGCTCGCCGACCAGGGTGTCGTAGCCGTCCGGCAGGGCGGCGACGGTCTCGTGGATCCGCGCGGCCCGGGCGGCGGCGACGAGCTCCGCGTCGGTGGCGTCCGGCTTGGCGAAGCGCAGGTTGTCGGCGACCGAGGCGTGGAAGAGGTAGGTCTCCTGGGAGACCACGCCCACCGCGCGGGCGAGCGTCTCGAAGGACAGCTCGCGCACGTCCACCCCGTCGATGGTGACCCGGCCGCCGGTGACGTCGTAGAGCCGGGGCACCAGGTAGCTGAGCGTGGTCTTCCCGGAGCCGGTCTCGCCGACCACCGCGAGCGAGCCGCCGGCCGGGATCCGCAGGTCCAGCCCCGCCAGGGTGGGCCGCTCCTGCTCCGGGTCGTAGCGGAAGTCGACGCCCTCGAAGCGGACCTCGCCGCGGACGGTGTCCAGCGTGACGGGGTGCGCGGGCTCGTCGATCTCCACGGTCAGGTCCAGGTACTCGAAGATCCGCTGGAAGAGCGCGAGCGAGGTCTGCACCTGGACGCCGGTGGAGAGCAGGCTCACCGTCGGGCGGAACAGGCCCTGCTGGAGCGAGACGAAGGCGACCAGGGTGCCGACGGAGACGATCGGGGCGCCGCCGGCCGCGGCCAGGCCGGCCGCCCAGTAGATCACCGCGGGCATCGCGGCCATCACGATCTGGATGGTGTTCATCCGCCAGCGGCCGGCCATCGAGGCGCGCACCTCCAGCTCGGCGAGCCGGTCGGACTGGCCGGTGAACTCGCGGGAGAGCGAGTCGGAGCGGCCCATGGTGCGGCCGAGCAGGATGCCGCTGACCGAGAGCGACTCCTGCACCGCCGAGCTCATCGCGGCGAGCTGCTTCTGCCGCTCGCCGGTGATCTTCTTGCGCTCGTTGCCGACCCGCCGGCTGATCCAGACGAACAGCGGCAGGAGCAGCAGCGAGACCACGGTGAGCCGCCAGTCCAGCGCCACCATGGCGACCACCGAGGCGATCACCGCGGTGAAGTTGGAGACCAGGGAGGTGGCGGTGGAGGTCACCGTGGACTGCATGCCGCCGATGTCGTTGGCGATCCGGGACTGCACCTCGCCGGTCCGGGTGCGGGTGAAGAACGCCAGCGACATCCGCTGGAGGTGGCCGTAGACGGCGGTGCGCAGGTCGTGCATGACGCGCTGGCCGACGGTGGTGGAGATCAGCGTCTGCAGCACGCTGAAGATGCTGTTGACCACGGCGGCGCCGACCATGCCGAGCGCCAGCGCGGTCAGCAGGCCGGTACGGCCCTGCGGGATGGCGGTGTCCAGGACGGCACGCAGCAGGAACGGCGTGGTCACCGAGACCACGGCGGAGGCGGCGACCAGCAGGCCGACAACGGCGAGCCGGCCCGCGTAGGGGCGGAAGAGCGCGAGGATGCGGCGCCACTGGGTCGGCGGGCGCGGGTCGTCCTCGGCGCGGGCGGGCGGGGTCCACTGGATGCCTTCGGGGCGCACGGCGGGCAGCCTCCCTCGGACGGCCGGGCGGGCGCGGCCCGGACGGGGACGCGCGCCGACGGCGGGTGAGCGGTCGGGCGGCCGCCAGCATAACGAGACAGGCTCATAGTTAGCAAAGCTAATAGTGAGATGCCCTCTGTGATGCCGGATGCCGGGCCGCCCGACCGGGCCGCCCGCGCCGTCCACCGACCGACCGCGCGGCCGACCGCCCACCCGCCCGTCCGCGCGGCCGCGGCTCAGGTGGTGCGGTAGGTGCGGGCCGCCTTGGAGGAGACGCCGCCGAGCTTGCCCGACGGCAGCACCCGGGCGATCGCCACCGCCAGCTTGTAGCGCTTGCTCGGCACCGAGACCGACCGCCCCCGGGCGAGGTCGCGCATCGCCTCGTCGACCACGCGCTCCGCGGACAGCCAGCCCCAGGCCGGAATGTTGTCGGTGCCCATGCCGGCCCGCTCGTGGAACTCGGTGCGGGTGAAGCCCGGGCAGAGCGCCATCATCCGCACCCCGGTGCCGCCGAGGTCGCGCATCACGCCCTGGGTGAAGCTCACCACCCAGGCCTTGCTCGCCCCGTACGTACCGCGCGGCAGGAACGCCGCCACCGAGGCCACGTTGACGACCGCGCCGCGCCCGCGCTCGCGCATCCCCGGCAGGGCGGCCGTGGTCAGCCGCAGCACCGCCTCGATGTGCACCTTCAGCATGTCCAGCTCGTCCTGCAGCGGCACGGTCGAGAACGCGCCCCGGTTGCCGAAGCCGGCGTTGTTCACCAGCAGGTCCACCGGGCGGTCGCCGTCGGACAGGCGGGCCTCGACATCCGCGATGCCCTTGTCGGTGGAGAGGTCGGCGCCGAGCACCTCCACCTCCACGCCGAACTTCCCCCGCAGGTCCGCGGCGCAGCGCTCCAGGCGCTCGGTGTCCCGGGCGACCAGGACGAGCCGGTAGCCGCTCCGGGCGAGCCGGCGGGCGAACGCGGCTCCGATGCCGGCGGTCGCGCCGGTGATCAAGGCAGTGGTCATGCAGCGACCGTACCTACTTGCGGGTACCCGCGACAGCCCGGTGGTTCCGGTGCGCCGCGCGCCGGCGACTCCCCGTGGTCACGGTCACGGAGCGTGCAGGGGTGGCGCCGTTCGGTTCGTGCTCGTATCGTCGATCGAGGGGGGCACCGCCGGACCCGGCGGTGGAGATCCTATGAGGAGGCACTCAGATGCTTGCTCAGACCACCCGTACCACGCGGGCACCGCTCGCCACCCGGGCCGAGATCGACGCGCTCGGTACGTTGATCACGGAGGACGAGGCGGCCGTCAGCGACGCGCCCACGTACCAGCCCGAAGCCGCAGGCCTGCTCCTGCTCCTCGGACTCATCCTGCTCTCGCCGCAGAAGGCGCCCAAGGAGAAGACCCGGTAGACCCGAGGATCCGGTCGACCCGGTCGAGCCCTCGGCCGGGTCAACGGCCCGACCGGGGCCTCGACCGACCGGACCGACCGGACCCGAAGGTCCTGAGCACGCTCCAGACAGGAGAATCCCACTCCATGCCGTTCGCCGACACCACGCTCCGCGACGAGTACGCGGCGGCCGTCGAGCGAGTGGCGGGCCGGGTCCTCGACGCCCTCCGGGGTGCCGGGGACCCGGCCGCGCCCACCCGCCCGTCCGCCCCGGACCCCACGCGGCCCACCCACCCGACACCCTCCGCGCCCGTGACGCCGTCGACGCCGTCGGCACCCGAGGGCCCCCTGCTGGACGAAGGCCCCCTCCCCAAGGCCTCGCTGGCGGCGGTGCGGGTCCTGGGGCCCGACCTCTTCGCCGCCCCGCTGCTCGCCGGCCTGCCCCCCGACGGGCCGACCGCCGACGCCGCGGCCGAGGCCCTCGACACCTTCCCGATGGCCGAGTCCTCCCCCGCGCACGGCGCCACCACCGCGCACCCGGCCCCGCTGGACGCCGCGCTCGCCAACGCGTGGCGGGACCGGGCCACCGCACGGCTCGTCGAACTGGCGGGCCGCCCCGCCCCGGTAGCGGGACCCGAACCGGCGTGCCTCCCGGAGCCGACGGCGGGCGACTGGCCGCGCTGGTCCGTGGCCATGGCCCGGCTCTCCGCCCTCGCCCTCCCCCGGCTCGACGGCCCCGTGCACGACCTGGCCCGGCGCCACTCGCTGACGCTGGCCCGCGGCGTCACCCGCTCCATGCTCCGCCGCGACTACCGCACCGCCGCCCGGCTCGCCCGCTGGCTGGCCTGGACCGAGGCGAACGGCGGACCGGCGCACCTGGACCTCGGCCCCGTACTGGACCGGATCCGGGCGGTCGGCGACGGCAGCACCCGCATGTGGCTCGAACTCTCCATCACCGAAAGGCTGTCGGGCGCCGGCACGACGGCCGCCGGAACACCCGCGGAGCCCACCCGGCCCGGGAACCGTCCGGCCCACGGAAGCACCGGCGACTCCCCGGACGGAGCGGCGGCATGACGAACGCCCAGATCATCGCCACCGCCCAGCAGGTCGGATCGCAGGCGCTGCGCTGGCTGCACTCCTACTACGACCGCGGCCTCGGCGGCTTCGACGACGACGTCACCATGGACCTCGCCAACCCCAACGACATCTACAAGCCGCTCGGCGAAGTCGCCCTGGCCACCGGCCTGCTGCTGCGCGAGGGGGTCGCCGGGGCCGACGACACGCGGATCGCCCGCCAGGTCATCGACCTCGCCTGGGCCGAACTGCGCGAAGGGGACCTGCTGTACGACCGGCAGCTGCGCTACCCGCTGATGACCGACCCGCTGGAGGTCTACGTCCACTTCGCGCGGGCCGGATACCGCCACCGGCCCCTGGAGGACCAGCTGGCGACGCTGAACCGGCTGCACTCCGTGCGGGCCGCCGAGCAACTCCCCAGCCGCCGCCTGGCCTCCGCCAACGCCCGGCGCGTGATCGGCCTGGACCAGCTCGAGGACTGGGACGCGCTGGCCGGCGCCACCTGGCTGGGCGCCACGCCCGAGCCGTGGCTCATCGACTGGCTCACCGCCTACTACGTCACCCACTCCGTCTTCCACCTCACCGACTGGGGCGCCCGCCCCGAGTGCCTGGCCCCGCACATCCGCGACTACCTGCGCGACTGGCTGCCGGCATGGCTCGAGGTGTGGCAGGAGGTCGGCCACTGGGACCTCGTGGGCGAACTGCTCATCGTCGCCGCCTGCATCGGCGAGCTCGAACAGGGCACGACGGGCTGGGCCGCGCTGGCGTCCGCCCAACAGCCCGACGGGCTCCTGCCCAAGGACGCCAACACCGCGACGGAGGGGGATCCCGCCCAGCTGCTCGCCGACCACGGGCACACCGCCGTGGTCGCCGTGGTCGCCGCCACCACCACCCTGGCCCGCGCGCTCGGCGGCACGACCGGGGCGTCCGCGGGCGCGCCGGCGGTGGCGCTCGGCGCGCCGCCGGAGAACTAGGCCCTCCCTTTCGGATCACGCCGGGCGGTCGCCGCCGGAGCACGCACTCCCCCAGCCTTCGGCCGGGAGGTGCCCCCGTCTCCGCACCGCCGATGCACGCACTCCACCGACACCCGCCGACCCGACGTGATCCGAAAGAGAGCGCCCAGGTGACCACCCTCGACGAACCCGCGCAGGTGAACGACGAGTCCTGGGGCGAAGGGGAGCTGGCGGACCTGGTCCGCGCCGCCGGGCCCGGTGCCAGCGCCGTGACGCTCGCTGTGACGCGGGGCGATCGGCAGGCGGTACGGTGCGCCGGGCGGATGGACCACGCCGCCGGCGAGCCCTGCACACCCGACACCGTCTTCGAACTCGGCTCCATCACCAAGACGTTCACCGCCCTGCTGCTCGCCGACCTGGCCGCACGGGGCGAACTCGCCCTCGACGACCCGGTGGAGCGGCACCTGCCGGTCGGCTGGCAGCCCGCCGAGGTCCGGCGCGGCGGGCCGATCCGGCTGCTCCACCTGGCCACCCACACCTCCGGCCTGCCGAGGCTGCCGCCGGGACTGATCGCCAGCGCCGTCGCGGCCTGGAGCAGCAACCCGTACGCCGCGTACGACGAACGGCGACTGCGGGCGGGCCTTGCCCGGACCACCGTGCGGCACCGGCCCGGCGAGCGGTTCGGGTACTCCAACTTCGGCGTCGGGCTGCTCGGGCGGCTGCTCACCGAGGCGGGTCGCAGCGCCGGCTACGCGGAACTGCTCGCCGACCGGATCTGCCGACCGCTCGGGATGCGCGCCACCACCTGCTCGCCCGACCCGCCGCACCGGGCGATCGGCCACCGGCACGGGCGTCCGCTGCCACCGTGGCGCATCCCCGGCCTCCCGGGCGCGGGTGCCGTCCGGGCCAGCGGCGCCGACCTGCTCCGGTACCTGCGTGCGCATCTGCGGCCGGGCGAGGGCGGGTCGGCGGACGGGGGCGGGTCAGCACACGGGGGCGCCCTGGCGGACGCCCTGCGGGACGTGCAGCGGCCGCGACTGAGGCTGCCGCGCTCGGGTGACCAGCTCTGCCTGGTCTGGAACCACCGGCGCACCCTCGACGGCCGCGACCTCCTCTTCCACTCGGGCGGCACCCGCGGCTGCACCTCGCTCATCGCGTTCTGCCCGCAGACCGCCACCGCCGTCGCCGCCCTCTGCAACGCCGGCCCGAGCCGGCGGGGCAACTTCGCGCAGGCGGCCTACGACGTGTTCAAGCGGCTCGCCCGGGCGGAGGACGGGGAGTAGGGCGGGGCGCGGGGCTGGGTGGCTGACAGCTGACAGATATTGATATCTGTCAGCTGTTATCTGTTATCTGTCAGCTGTCAGCCACCGTCCGTCAGTGCCGCTCCGAGCGGGCCGCGGTGTCGGCGGCGCCGCCGGCGCCGACCGCGCGCAGGCGGGTGGCGGCGGTCGCGGCGAGCTGGGGCGCGAGCCGGGCCACGTCGCGGGAGCCGACCGCGGCGATCAGCGACGGCAGCATCCAGCGGACCGGCTGCATGCCGCGCAGCCAGGCCTGGGCGTAGACGTGGGCGGAGCGCCGGGCGATCCCGGCGACCAGCCGGTCCACCGCCGGCTCCAGCGGGTACGTCTTGTTCGCCGGCCACGGCAGCCGCGCGCGCATCTGCTTGAGCACGGTGTCCTCGTCGGCCCCGCGCACCATATCGGTGTCGGTCCAACTCAGGTAACCAACACCGACCTTGACGCCCTCGTGGGCGACCTCGGCGCGGATCGCGTGGGCGAACGCCTCGACGCCGGACTTGCTCGCGCAGTACGCGCTCATCAGCGGCGCCGGGGTGAGCGCCGCCAGCGAGGCGATCTGCAGCAGGTAACCGCGGCTCTCCGCGAGCACCGGGAGGAAGGCCCGGGCGGTGGCCACGCTGCCGAGCAGGTTGACCTCGATCACCCGGCTGAACGCCCGGTGGTCGTTCTGCAGCAGCGGGCCGCCGATCGCGATCCCCGCGTTGGCGACGACGGTGTCGATCCGGCCGTAGTGCTCCTTGATCCGCCCGGCGAGCGCGGTGAGCGCCTCGACGTCGGTGACGTCGGCCTCCCAGGCGGTGGCGTCCGGGCCGCACTGGGCGGCGACGGCCTTGAGCTCCTCCGGTTCCAGGCCGACCAGCGCGACCTTGGCACCGCGGCGAGCGAGGCCGCGGGCCAGCGAGGCGCCGACGCCGCGCGCGGCTCCCGTGACGACGGCGACCTGGGCGGAGAGCGGCGGGGTGGCGGTCATGCGACGGCGGTCCTCTCGGGGTCGGTGGTGGTCACAGTTCCGGCGGCGGTGTCGGTGTCGGCACCAGGGGCGCCGGCCGGCTGAGCCGGAAGGTGGGCGGTCGCCATCCGGTCGATCTCGGCGGCGATCTCGGCCGGCCGCTCAAGTGGCGCCATGTGACCGACCCCGGGCAGCAGGAGCAGCCCCTGCGGGTCGGCCAGCGCCGCGACCATCCGGTGCGCGTGCACCGGCGGGGTCAGCCGGTCCTCGGCGCCGACCACCACCGACGTCGGCGCGGCGAGCCGGGCGAGCCCCGCGCGGACGTCCAACCGGTCCAGCACCTGGGCCCAGTTGGCCCGCACGCCGGTCGGGCAGGCGTGCACGATCCGGGCCGCCGCCTCGACGCTCGCGGCGGGCGCACCCGCCCCCATGATCGCGTACCCCAGCGCGGCCCGGGTGAGCGGACCGACCGGTCCGAGCGGCAGCCGCGAGCGCAGGATCTGCCGGTGCAGGAAGCGCCGCACCCCCGGGGAACGCACCGCCCCCGGGACCACGCGCAGTTCCTCGACCAGGTCCGACGGACCGGTGGAGACCAGCACGGCGGCGGCCGTGCGCTCGGTGACCTCGGGCCGGGCGGCGCCCGCCATGACGGTCATGCCGCCCATGCTGTGCCCGGCCAGCACCGCCCGCTCGCCCTGCGGGACGACCCGGGTGAGCACCGCCGCCAGGTCCTCGGCCAGCGCGCGGGTCGAGTAGCGCACCCGGCTGGGCGGGACCTCGCTGCGGCCGTGGCCGCGCTGGTCGTAGGCCACCACCCGGTACCGGTCGGCGAGCCGGTGGATCACCGGCGCCCAGAAGTGGGTCGAGCAGGTCCAGCCGTGCGCGAGCACCACGGTCGGCGCGCCGGGCTGCCCGTGCACCTCGACGTGCAGCCTGGTCCCGTCGGCGGAGAGGACGGCCAACTCCTCGGCGGGGACGGGCGGGAGGAAGTCGGCGGGAATCGTCGGGCGGCTCATACCAGGACCTCCCCGGCCTCGGCGGTGGTCGCGGACAGTCCCGGACGGCTGTCCTGACGGAGGATCAGTTCGTACTCGGTGAGGTCGACCTTGCGGGTGGCGCGGCGGAATGAGGTGGTCGATCCCGGCCAGAGCACGGTGTTCTTGCCGCTCTTGTCCAGGTACCAGCTGCGGCAGCCACCGGTGGTCCAGACAGTGCGGTCCATCCGGTGCTGGAGTTCGAGGTTCCAGCGGCGCTGCGCCCGGGCGGAGGGCTGCATGGCGGTCGCGCCGATCTCGTCGAGCGTCTTCAACGCGTCGATCATGTAGTTGAGTTGGGACTCGATCATCAGGATCATCGAGCTGTTGCCGAGGCCGGTGTTGGGACCGATGACGAAGAAGAAGTTCGGGAAGCCGTGCACGGTGGAGCCGCGCAGCGCCTCCATGCCCTCCTTCCACTCCTCGGCGAAGCTGGTGCCGTTGACGCCGAAGACCCGGGAGCCCATGGGCATGTCGGTGACGTGGAACCCGGTGCCGAAGACGATCGCGTCCACCTCGTGCTCACTGCCGTCGGCGCCGACCAGGGCCGAACCGCGCACCTCGCGCAGGCCGCCGGACACCACCTCGGTGTTGGCGGCGGCGAGCGCCGGGTAGTAGGTGTTGCTCAACAGGATGCGCTTGCAGCCGATCCGGTAGTCGGGGGTGAGCCGGGCGCGCAGAGCCGGGTCGGCGACGCCGTCGGCGATGTGCCGTTCGGCGAGCCGCTGGACCGCCCGGAGCAGGCCCGGGCGCCGGACGAAGGCGTCCACCTGGAGCTCGCGCAGCGCGAACAGGGCGCCGCGGCGGACCTTGGCGGTGAAGGGGAACCGGCCGTGCAGCCACTTCTCCAGCTCGGTGATCGTCCGGTCGCGGCGCGGCAGGACCCAGGCCGGGGTGCGCTGGAAGACCGTCAGCTTCCCGACCTCCGGCTGGATCGCCGGGATGATCTGGGCGGCGGAGGCCCCGGTGCCGACCATCGCGACGCGCTTGCCGGCGAGGTCGAAGTCGTGGTCCCAGCGGGAGGAGTGGAACACCTCGCCCGGGAAGGAGTCGAGGCCGGGCAGGTCGGGGATCTGCGGGTCGGCGAGCGGGCCGGCGGCGGAGACGATGGCGTCGGCGGTCCAGCGGCCGGCCGTGGTGGCGATCCGCCAATGGGTCCGCTCGACGTCCCAACGGGCCTCGACGACCTCGGTGTTGAGCCGCAGGTGGGGGCGCAGGCCGAAGACGTCGGTGACCTTCTCCAGGTAGGCGCGAATGTCCGGCTGGCCGGAGAAGCTGCGCGGCCAGTCCGGGTTGGGGGCGAAGGAGAAGGAGTAGAGGTGGGAGGGGACGTCGCAGGCGCAGCCGGGATAGCTGTTGTCGCGCCAGGTGCCGCCGACCGAGTCGGCGCGCTCCAGGATGACGAAGCTCGTGATGCCGGCGCGGCGCAGCCGGACGCCCGCACCGAGACCGCCGAAGCCGGAGCCGATGACGGCGACCCGGACGTGCGGGACGGGCTGGTCGCCCACGGGCTCGGGCCCGGCGGCCCGTTCCTCGGCGGACTGCACCGCGACGGGCCGCTCCGCGACCGGCTCGTCCACGGCGGGCCGCTCCGCGGCGGGCTGGCCCGCGGTGGACGCGGCCTCGTCGGGGACGGTCGCCTCGGCGTCGGACGCGCGAGGGCGGGGGCGCTTGCTGCTGGATGCCATGCGGCGTCCTCCTGGAGGTGGGGGCCGTGGGGCGCGCGTCGCCGCTGCTCGGCTCGGCGCGGCGCGGGTCACGCCAACCGTGCCATCAATCACTGGCACGGTTGGCAGGGTAGCCCTTGTTGACAGTTGATGGAAGAAGCCCGACCGACCCGATCGGACGATCGCCGGTCCTATGCTGAGCGCCGTGGACAAGGTCGAAGCTGCTGCCGAGGACAGACAACGCGAGTTCCGGGTGGAGGAACTGGCCGAAGCGGCCGGGATCACCACCCGCACCCTGCGTTTCTACCGCGAGCGCAAGCTTCTCCAACCGCCGCGCAGGCAGGGGCGGATCGCCTGGTACGGCGAGGCCCACCTGGCCCGGCTGCGGATGATCGCCGAACTGCTGGAGCGCGGCCACACCCTGGGCGGCATCGCCGAGCTCATCGGCGCCGGGGAGAGCGGGCGGGACGTCGCCGAGCTGATCGGCCTGGAGGCGGCGATCGTCGCGCCGTGGTCCGACGAGACGCCGGTCCGCCTTGACTGGGACGAGCTGAAGGCTGCCCTCGGGGACCAGCTGACCGAGGAGAACACCGCCGAGTCCATCGCCCAGGGCTTCATCACGATCGAGGAGGACGGGATCACCCACGTCAGCCGGCGGCTGATGGACGCCACCGTCGCGCTGGTCGCGGAGGGTGTGCCGCTCTCGGTGGTCCTGGAGGCCAGTCGGCAGACACAGGAGCACGTGACGGCGATCGCCGAGATCTTCACCTCCCTGGTGCGTGAGCACCTGCTCGGCGCGCTGGCCGGCGACACTCCGCTGCCGCCCGGCGAGGCCGCCCGGCTGACCGAGCAGGTCCTGCGGGTCCGCCCCCTCGCGCGGACGGTCACCGACGCCCAGTTCGCACTGGCGATGGACCGCCGGGTGCACGCCGACTACGACGAACTGCTCCGCCAGCGTCTGGAGCACCGGGAGGACGGCTGACGGCCGGCGACCCACCGGCCGACGACTGACAGCTGACAGCTGACGAAATCTGTTATCTGTTTTCTGATATCTGTCAGCTGTCATTTGTCAGCCGCCACCCGCCGTGTGCGCACACACGCTGACGCGTAACGGTCCGCGCCGCCGGGCAGGGATGGGACGCCTCGCCGTCTGCCTCCGGAACGGAGTCGCCCGATGCCCGACGCTCCCGGCCACCCCCACCGCCTCCGCACTCCCCCGACCCGCCGCCGGCTGCTCACGCTGACCGCCGGGCTCGCCTCCGGACTGGCGCTCACCGCCTGCGGTTCCGGCGGCCCGGCGAAGGCGGGCGGATCGAACGCCCCGGACGGCCGCGTCGTCCGGCACGCGCGCGGCGAGAGCACCGTCCCGGCCCGGGCCACCAGGGTCGTCGTCCTGGACACCGACGCCCTGGACTCCGCCGTCACCCTGGGCATCACCCCGGTCGGCGCCACCACCGGCACCGCCGGCGCGCCGCTCTCCGCCTACCTCCCCGCCGAACGCCTCGCGGGCGTCAGGACCGTCGGCACCATCGGCTCGCCCGACCTGGAGGCCATCGCCGGCCTCCGCCCGGACGTCATCCTCAGCAACCAGGTCCGCGACGACAAGCGCTACGACGAACTCTCCAAGATCGCGCCGACCGTGCTGAGCAGGACCACCGGCCCGGCCTGGAAGGAGAACGTCCGGCTGCACGCCGAGGCCCTCGGCCGCCAGAGCGAGGCGGCCGCCGCCGAGCAGGCGTACCGGGCGAAGCTGGCCGAGCTGGTCACCGCGCTCGGCGGTCCGCAGAAGGCGGCCGCCCTCAAGGTCGAGATGGCCCGCTTCCTGGCCGGTGCGCCCACCCGCCTGTACCTCAACGACACCTTCATCGGCTCGATCCTCACCGACCTCGGCGTCGGGCGCCCCGCCAACCAGAACAAGCCCGGCTTCTCGATCGAGATCAGCCCCGAGCAGGTCGACCAGGCCGCCGCCGACGTCATCTTCTACTCGGTCTACGGCGACGCGGCCAAGTCCGACCACACGAAGATCGTCGGCGGCACGCTGTGGAACAGCCTCGACGCCGTCCGCACCGGCAAGGTCTACCAGGTCGACGACAACCTCTGGATGCTCGGCATCGGCTACACCGGCGCCGGTCTGATCCTCGACCAGATCCGTCACCACCTCGCCGCCTGACGACAGCCCGACCCGACCCCGCCCGACCCCGCCCAGCCCGGCCCGCACCGGGAAACCGGATGTCGGCAGGGCGGGCCCGGGCCTACCATCCGGTCATGATCGAAGGTAAGGCAGTACGGCTGCGCGCCCTGCGCGCCGAGGACGCGGAGCACCACCTCCGGTGGCGCAACGACCCCGAGGTGATCCGGCTGGCCGCGGCCGGGGATCCGCTCTTCGGCCCGACCACCGCCGAGGCGCTGGCGGACCGCTTCGAGCGGATCCTGCGGCTCAACGCACGCGAGGCCGGCATGCTGACCGTCGAGGAGACGGCCGGCGGCCGTCCGATCGGCCTGGTCGACTACCGGGGCCTCGACCCGTACGAGGGCGTCGCCGAGGTCGGGATTGCCATCGGCGAGCGGGATTTCTGGGACCGCGGCTACGGCTCCGAGGCGCTCGGCCTGCTGGTGGACCACCTGTTCGGCGCGTTCCCGCTGCACCGCCTGGAGCTGGACACCTGGAGCGGCAACGCCCGCGCCGCCCGCGCGTTCACCCGGCTCGGCTTCCGCGAGGAGGGGCGCCGCCGGTCCGCCGTGCTGGTCGCCGGAGTCCGCTACGACCGCCTGCTGTTCGGCATGCTCCGGCAGGAGTGGGAGGAGCGGCGGCGCTCCGGCCCCGGCCCCGACGGTACTCAGGGCGTCCCGGACTCCCCGGGAGCGGGCGGTGCCGCCGGCGCCTCCAGCAGGTCCGGCGCGTCCCCGGTATCCGGGGCCGGCTGAAGCCCGCCGGACACAACCACCCGCACAAGACCCTCACCCGGCAGCCGGGGTGGCGTCCACGACGGGTCGGCGAAGACGTGCAGCCGCCCCTCGGTGAGCGCGAACCGGGGCAGCGCCACCCCGAACTCGACGGCGAGCGCGGTCAGCAGGCCGTGCTCACCCTGGCGGCCATGGGCGTGCGGACCGAAGTGGCGGTCCGGGTCGAGGGCGGGCGGCACGTCCGCCATTCCGCTACGGCCGATCTCCGGTCCGCGCACGGTGAACCCGTACCGCTCCTGTCCGCCGTCGGCCACGGACACGTGGAAGAAGCCCTCCTCCGGTACGACGAACACGGCGAGGGCCCGCCCGCCCGTCCGGCCGGAGGCCGTCACGGCCGGGGCGGCGATACGCGGCCCCGCCGACCCCGCCGACCCCGCCCAGGTCTGGACCTCGAAGGCGAAGCTCCAGCCGGACCCGCCGTCACCGCCCGCGTGGCCGACGAACGCGGGCTCCGGGTCCTCGGAGGAGAAGACCGTCCGGCCCCGGAGCCGGTCCCGCTCGGCCTCCCAACGGCTCGCGGGCGGCTCCAGGACCGCGCCCTCCCCGGCGAGGACGGCCGGAAGCCCGTCCGGGGCCACCCCCTCCACCAGCACGAAGCGGTAGGGCCGGGGCCGGTCGGATCGCGGCTCCAGGGCGAGCCAGGCGAGGCCGTCCCCCGCGGACTCGGGCTCCTCGCCCCCCGGCTCCCCCGCCGCCCCGTCGGGCAGGCCCCGCGGCGTGGCCAGCAGCTCCCGACCGCGCTCCGCCGTGAGCAGCGGCCCCAGCAGCGGGTCCGCGAGCAGCCCGACCGGTGCGAGGTGGTCCGGCCCGACCGGCGTCCAGTGCGGCAGCGCGGGGCGCAGCGTCCGCCAGGCGGCGTCCGTGGCGCCCCAGCGCGCCTGCTCCCGTGCCCGTTCGACGGCCTCGCCGAACGGGCCGGACGCGGTGTAGCGGTACTGGCGCCCACGCACCTGCCGGAGCACCTCGTCGGCCGCGGCCCGCAGATCGCCGGCGCCCACCCGCAGCCTGTACCCCCACGCGGTCGTGTCCTGCCCGGTCCGCACATGGTGGGCCGCGAGCACCGGCACCACCTCACCGAGGTAGGCGGGATCGCGCGGCAGTTCACCGAAGGTCGGATCGGGCGTCCCTTGCTCGAACCGGCGGAGCTGGTCGAGCATGCCGAGGGCACGCGGCCGCCCGTACGCGACGGCCTCGGCCAGCGCCTCCCGCGCCCGCTGGTACGCCCCGGCCAGCGCGTCCTGCCGGGCGGCCGCGACGCGCGCGTCCTGCTCGCGGGTGGTGGCGTTGACGAACGCCGCGCCGTGCCGGTGGGCGCTCAGGCGGTGGAACTCCTGGTACATGGCCACCATGAACGCCCGGAACGACGGGTACCGCACGGGCGGCGCGGCCCGCCACGAGGCGTAGCAGTACACCGCCCACTCCCCATCGGCGCCGGCGTCGCCCGGATCGAGCAGGACGCGCGTCAGGTCCGACTCGACGTCGAGCTGCAGGGCCCGGTCCCACATGCCCGCCGACTCGTCGTCCTCGAAGTACTCGCTGGTCCCGTCGGCGTCCCGGTGCCAGCGCGCGCCGTCCGTCCCGGCCAGCCGGAAGACGAAGCCACCGGCGTGCCGCCACCCGTCGCTCACCGCGAGGAACTCCCGGTACGACGGCGGCAGCACGCACCCCAGCTCGGCCTGCGCCGCCGCGACCCGCTCCGCCGGGGCCCCGGCGAACCCCAGCCGGCGTGCCCGCCACGCCTCCTCGTCCCCGTCCCGGAGCTCCCCCGGACCGGTGCACGCGCCGGCCCACTCCTCGCTCCAGCGGACGAGGAAGGACCGCCAGTCGAACGCCTGCTCACTCATGGCGGTGATCCTTGCACGCACCACCGACAATTCCCGTCGGTCCGTCAGACAGCCTGTCGCGAAAGGGCATCGAATGGCGTGCCGCGTCCTCGCACCGGGCCCGCTGATCCCTATGCTGTGCGCCGCAGGGACCGGCACCGCACGCCGGTTCCGGAGTCGGAGGGGGGAACCTCGACCATGGACCACGTCCTGGAACTCGCGCGGACGGCGGGTCCGGCGGTCACCGGTCTGCTGCTCGGCACGTCGTGGCAGCGGGTACGCGACGGGATCGTCGAACTGTGGCAGCAGGCCGCGCCGGAGCAGGGTGAGGCGATCGGCGCCGCGCTCGACACCGCGCGTCAGGTGCTCGTCGCCGCGCAGGAGCAGGGGGACGACGGTGCCGCGACGCGCACCGGACAGGAGTGGGAGCAGCGCTTCACCTATCTGCTGGCCCGGAACCCGGAGCTGGCGGACCGCCTGCGCGCACTGCTGGCCACCGAGCGGCCCGTACCGGCGACGGGGCCCGTCGTCGGCGGGCGGGCCCAGTACGCGCACGTGACCGGCGGCGGCTCGGCGTACATCGCCGGCGGCGACATCACGATCACGAAATGAGCACGCGAAACCCCGGGCCCCGGGGCCGTGGGCAGTCGGGAAACGTCTCCGGCGGCGGCTCGGCGTACATCGCCCACGGCAGCATCACCATCACCCAGCCGCCGCCCCCGCCGCCGCGCCGCTCCCGGGGGTGGCTCGTCGTGCTCGCCTGCGCCGTCCTGGCCGGCGCGGCGGTGGCGGGCACGGAGATCGGACAGAGGCTGGTCGGGGACAATTCCAACGACACCGGCGCCCAGGTCACGCAGCCCGTCCCCGGCCCGCCCGCACCGCCTTCGCCAACACCGACACCGACACCGAGCCCGACGCCGAGCCCGACGCCCACGCCCACTCCGCAGCCCCCGGCCCCCGCGGAGCCCGGCTTCACGCTCGCCCCCACGGCCGAGGCCCCCGCTCCACCGGCCCCGCCGGTCACCACCACGGCTCCACCGGCGACCACCCCGGCGAGGCCGTCCCCGGTGGCATCGGTCAAGGAGACCGTGCGCTTCGAGGGGACGGTCCGGCTCGCCGGCTCGGTGGACCTCGACGAGAACCCGCCGCGGGTGCTGAGCAATCAGGAGCCCTCGCTGTACCTCCCGGGGTTCGGCGTCAACTACCCGACCCCCGGCAGCGGCCAGGGCGCGACCGCCGTGGGTGGCGTCGGCGGCTTCCCACCCCTGCCGGCGCTCGCGCCGTACACCGGCCCGCAGGATCCGACCCGCAAGCGGTGCGCCGACCTGCTCAGCTCCCAGGCGACCGAGGCCCTGCTGGTCGAGACGGGCACCCGGTTCTGCGTACGTACCATCAACGGCCGGGTCGGCCTGGTCACCGTGGAGGGCTACGACGGAACCGGGTTCACCTACACCTTCAACGGCCATGTCCTCATCTGGGAGGCCATCGGCTAGGAGAGGGAGCGGGAGAGGGAGGGACGGCATGGCCAGGCGGGACTACGAGGACAATCCCGGGGCTCCGGCGGCGAACAGTCCGGTGCCGGCGGCCTCCGTGGTCGTGGTCGACGAGGTGTCGGGGCGGGTGCTGTTGCAGCGGCGCACGGACAACGGGATGTGGGCGCTGCCCGGGGGGACGATGGAGCTGGGCGAGTCGATCGGCGCCTGCGGGGTGCGGGAGACCCGGGAGGAGACGGGGATCGAGATCGTCGTCACCGGGATCGTCGGGACCTACACCGACCCCTCCCACGTGATGGCCTACGACGACGGCGAGGTGCGGCAGGAGTTCTCGATCTGCCTGCTCGGACGGCCGGTCGGGGGCGTGCTGCGGACGTCCGACGAGTCGTCCGGGGTCGGCTGGTTCACGCCGGAGGAGAGCGACGGACCGGCGATGGTGCCGAGCGTGCGCAAGCGGCTCACGGACTGGCGCGGCGGCGGCGGGCCGGTGGTCCGCTGAGCCCAGGGCGCCCTGGACGGCCCCCGCCGGCGGCCGCAGACTGGCCCACGTGATCGATCTCCGCGTCCTGACGCCCGCCGACCCCGCCGACTGGCCGCTGTGGCGGGACGCCCGGCTGGCCGCGCTCGCCGATGCGCCGTACGCGTTCAAGGTGCGGCTGGCGGACTGGCCCACGGGCGGCGAGGCGCAGTGGCGCGCCCGGTTCGCGCGGCCGGACGCCGTGCACGTGGTGGCGGTGCCGGCGGACGGGCGGCCGGTCGGTCTGGCGGGCGGGGTGCCCGGGGACGGGGACGGGGACGGGGACGGCGTGCGCGAGTTGCGCTCGGTCTGGGTCGGTCCGCAGGCCCGGGGGCGCGGGGTCGGGGACCGGCTGCTCGCCGCCGTCGAGGCGTGGGCGCGGCGCGGGGGCGGCACGTCGCTGCGCCTCGCCGTGCTGCCGGGCAACGCGGCCGCCCTCGCGCTGTACCGGCGCCACGGGTTCGTCGACGCGAGTGAGGGCGGAGACGCGGGCGGGGCAGCGGGCGGAGACGCGGGCGGGACGGCGGAGCGCGTGATGGTCAAGCGGCTCACGACGTGACCGGCCCGGCCGCGTCGAACGCCGCGTACGGCAGGACGGCCGCCCCCGCCTCCGCCGGGTGACCGAGCGCCCGGTGCGGTCGGGCAGTTGCCGGCCCGGTTCGCGCTCCAGCTGACGGGTCTGCGCGCTGATCCCGGGTTGCGCGAGGTGCAGGCGCTCGGCCGCCCGGGTGAATCCGCCCCCTCGACCACCGCCACCAGGTACCGCAACTGCCGGAGCTCCATGACCGTCGGTTCCAGGGACCGGAAGAACCGGCTCCTGGACTTCCGGCCACCGCGTCCCGCAGCCTGGTGATCACGCGGAACACCCACCCGCACCGTGCCGCCGACCTGCGCTCCGCGGTCGCCGCCGAGCGGCGCGAACTCGCCGACGTCCTGGACGGCCTGTCCGATGCGCGGTGGAACTCGCCCTCGCTCCGCGCGGGTTGGCGGGTGCGCGAGGTGGCGGCGCACCTGGGCACGGGCTTTCGCCACCGGATGCCGCGGATCGCCGTCGAGCCGGTCCGCTCGGGCGGCGGCCCGCACCGGACGACCGACCGCTTCGCCCGCCGCGACGCCCGCGTGCCCACCGGGGCCCAACTCGCCGCCACCCCGCGGGACAACGCGGACCCCCGTGGACACCGCCGGTCGGCGGTCTCGCCGCCGCGCTGGGGCACGACGTCGTCCACGGCCCGGACATCACCGTCGCACTCGGCCTCGGCCGCCGGGTGCCCGCCGAGCGGCTGCGTCCACTGCCGGAGGACGCCACCCCGCGTACCCTGCGGTTCTTCGGCGCCCGCCCGGACGGCGTCCGGCTGCGCGCCACCGATCTCGACCGGTCGTACGGAAGCGGCAGTCGGACGGTCGCCCGACCGGCCGAGGAGTTGCCGCTCCTCGCGTACGGACGCCGCGTTCCCGGGGCCGACATCTGACCGGAAGCCTCCGGATCGCGGTCAACCAGGGGTAAAGTCAGCGGGCATGGTCGAATCGACGGTTCCGATCCTGCCCTGTCAGGCCCTCCCACCAGTGCTCGAGTTCTACACCGCGCTCGGCTTCGAGGTGACCCTCCATCAGAAAAGCCCCAACCCGTACGCCGTGGTCCAGCGCGGCGCCATCCAGCTGCACTTCTTCGGCATGAAGCAGTACGACCCGGGCGCGTCCTACAGCACCTGCCTGGTCCGCACGGACGACGTGGACGCGCTGCACGCCGCCTTCCAGGACGGCCTGCGGTCCGCCTACGGTCGGGTGCCGACCCGCGGGCTGCCGCGCATCGGCCCGGTCGCCGACACCTCGCACGGCGTACGGCAGTTCCTGGTGACCGACCCCGGCGGCAACTGCCTGCGGATCGGCCAGCCGATCCGCGCCGACCAGCGGCACCAGCCCGCCCCCGAGGAGCCGTTCGCGAAGGCGCTGCACCACGCGGCGCTGTTCGCCGACTCGAAGGAGGACCCGGCCGCGGCCGCCCGGGTACTGGACCGCGCGCTGGCCCGGCCGGACGGACCGCCCGCGCCGGTGCTGCTGTTCCGCATCCTGGCGATGCGCGCCGACCTGGCCCACCGCCTCGCGGACGGCGCGAGCGCCCGGACGTTCACCGAACGGGCCGAGGGCGTCGCCGCCGAACTCACCGATGAGGAACGGGAGTCGGTGCGCGACGACCTCAAGCGGCTGGCCGACGTCCTGCTCTGACGCACCGTCGGGCACGGCTGGGGCTTGCGACGGTCCTCGGGCAGCGCGAACGGCGTACGCGGCACACCGCCTCGCACCGCCGGCGCGCTGCTCGGGAGTCCCGCCCGGTCAGGAACTCCACCGGCGGGCGCAGAGCACCAGGCGGTAGCCGTCCGGGTCGGCCACGGTGACGCCGTACTCGTCCCAGTAGGGGTTGTGCGCGGGCACGCGGGTGCCGCCGGTGTCCTCCAGGCGGCGGACCAGCGCCTCGTCGACGGGGGCGCCGAGGTAGACGACGAAGAGGTCGTCGACGGTGGGCGCCGGCTCGACGGGGTGCTGGGGGTCGCGGGTGAGCTCGAAGTGCCAGCCGCCGCCGGAGGGGCCGACCATCAGGAGGTCGTGCCGGCCGGGGACGCGCTCGGTGCTGCGCCACAGGACGGCGAGACCGAGTCCGTCGACGTAGAAGCGCTCGGCCGCGGCGAGATCCCGGGAAGGGCGTGCGACCCGGACGTGGGTGGTGGAGTCGATCACGGGCACCGAGCCTACCCGGCGCGCGCCGGGCGCACGCCGGGCGGGCGTCGACGACCACCGCCGGTCGCCACCGGTCGCGACGGTCGCCGGCGGCCGGGCGGGCGGCCGGACGGGCCGTCAGAGTCTGCGCAGCCGTTCCTCGTCAGCGGTCCGCGGACACGTGACGCAGGCCCGGGCCGGCTCGACGGCGTAGTAGAGGCAGCAGCCGAGGCGCGTGCGGGTGTGGTGGGTGCGGCCGTCCTCGCCGCGCAGCACGCGGAAGCCGGCGGCACCGGGCAGCGGGTCGGTGCGCCCGGGCAGGACGGCAGCCGCGGCGGCGACGGCGGCGTCCTCGTGGGCCGTGCCGGGGCCCGGGGCGCGCGCGTCGAGCCGCTTGCCGAGGTACCAGATCGCCGAGGCGAGGTCGTCGGTGACCATGCCCCACAGCGCGCGGGTGCCGCGCCGGGTGGGGGCGGCGAAGGCGGCGAGCAGCGGTTCGGCGTGGGCGACGACGGCGGCGCGCAGTTCGGCGCGCAGCTCGTCCTCGCCGGGGAGCGTGACATGGGCGCCCGGGCGGAGCGCGAGGTCGCCGGTGGGGGCGTGCAGCCACAGGTCCGCGCCGTCGATCGAGGGGACGCGCCCGCCCAGCCACCAGGGCCCGGCGATCAGCACGCAGAGCGACCAGAGGTAGTGGTGGAGCAGCCGGGAGGCGGCCACGTGCGGGCGCGGGGCGGTGCCGTGCGCGGCGGCGACGGGGGCGATGCGTTCGGCCTCGCCGGCCAGCGCCCGCTCCAGCGCGTCCGGCTCGCGGGCCAGCTGGGCGGCGGAGTACCAGCCCTGCGCGGGCGCGGGGTCGGGTTCGTCCGCCGCGATCAGTCGCACCCGGAGCACCGGGCAGAGGTCCAGCAGCAGCCGGTAGTCGGCGTCCAGCGGGTTCGCGGGACGCGGCGCCACGGGGGCGGCGACCGGCGCGGCGAGCGGTGCGACGGGCGGCACGACGGCCGCCTGGGCACCGGGCAGGACACCGGGCACGACGTCGGGCACGACGGCAGGCAGCGGTGGACCCGAGAAGATCATCGGCACTCCCGAGATCGCATTAGGTGAGGCTCACCTTATAGGCAGTCGGCGACCCGCACATGCCGACCCCGGCCACCCGCCCCGGGGTGTCCCCGGTACGGACCAATCCGCCCAGGACTTCGGCATTAGGCTTGCCTAACCTAATATCTCCCCCCGTGCTGACCACCGATCCGCCGGCTCCCGCTCCCCCGGCCCAGACCCGCCGCTCGCCGGCCCGGCTCCCGCTGGTACTGGCCGCCGGGCTCGGCGTGCTCGCGCTGAGCCTCGCGCTCGGCTCGCGCACGATCCCTCCGCACACCGTCATCGGCGCGCTGACCGGGAGCGAGCACGGCGGCGACGCCGACGTCGTGACGGGGCTTCGGGTGCCGCGCACCCTCATCGGCCTCGCCGTCGGGGCGGCGCTCGGCGTCGCCGGGGCGGTCGCCCAGGGCGTCACCCGCAACCCGCTCGCCTCGCCGGTCACCCTCGGCATCAACGCCGGCGCGAGCTTCGCCGTGGTCGCCGCGATCTACACGTTCGAACTGACCCGCCCGGTCGAGTACGTCTGGTTCGCCTTCGCCGGGGCCGCGCTCGCCGCCGTCGCCGCGTACGCGATGTCGCGCCGCGGCGGGGACCTCGACCCGGTGCGCCTCGCGCTCGGCGGCACCGTGCTCACCGTGGTGCTCACCTCCTGGACGTCCGCGCTGATGCTGGCCAGCCACCGCACCCTGGACGAGGCCCGGTTCTGGCTGGCCGGTTCGGTCGCCGGGCGGCATCTGGACACCCTGGCGCCGGTGCTGCCGTTCCTGGCGCTCGGGCTGATCGGCGCGTTCGCCGTCGCGCCCTCGCTCAACGCGCTCGCGCTCGGTGACGAGAGCGCCCAGTCGCTCGGTGTGCCGGTGGCCCGGATCCGGGTGCTCGGCGGCCTCGCCGTCGTGCTGCTCGCGGGCTCCGCGGTGGCCGTGGCCGGCCCGGTCGCGTTCATCGGCCTGGCCGCCCCGCACCTGGTCCGCCCGCTACTCGGCAACGACCACCGGGCGCTGCTGCCCGGCTGTCTGATCGCCGGTCCGGTGCTGCTGCTCGCCGCCGACGTGCTCGGCCGGATGGTGGCCCGCCCCTCGGAGCTGGAGGTCGGCATCGTGACGGCCTTCCTCGGCGCGCCGCTGCTCGCGGTGCTGGCCCGGAAGGTGGCCCGATGAGCACGGGTCTCGATAAGCCCGACCGGCCCGACCGGCCCGACGGCTCCGGCAGGACCGAACAGTCCGGCAGGAGCGGAGGGGCCGGAGGGGCCGCGACGGGCAGGACCACCGGCACCTCGGTGGCCCGCCGCCGCGCCCGGACCGCCGTCTGGTCCGCGGCCGTCGCCGCACTGCTGGTCCTGCTCACCGGGATCGCGCTCGGCACCGGGCAGGTCGAGATGACCGCCTGGGAGGCGCTGCGCGCCCTGGCCGGGTACGGCGACTCCGGCAACGTCCTGGTGGTCCAGGAGTTCCGCGCCCCGCGCGTGGTCTCCGCGCTGATCGCGGGCGCCGGAGCGGGGAACGGGTGACGACTGACAGCTGACAGCTGACAGCTGACAGCTGACAGCTGACAGATATTGAAATCTGTTATCTGAAATCTGTCAGCTGTCAGTCGTCAGCCCCCGCCCCGGCCCCCGCCGGACCCACCACCCCCGCGCCCCGCCGCACGCCGCCCGCACTGACGTGCGAAAGTGGTAGCCGGCGAAGGGAGCGGGCACGTGCTGATGGAGAAGGTGGCGGAGATCATCGCCGAGGCTTCGGCCGAGGCGGTGGAGCCCCGGTTCCGGGCGCTGGCGGCCGGTGAGGTGATGGAGAAGGCCCCCGGCGAAGTGGTCACCGTCGCCGACCGGGAGGCCGAGGTGATCATCGCGCGGCGGCTGCGCGAGCTGCTGCCCGTCCCGGTGGTGGGCGAGGAGGCGGTCGCCGCCGACCCGGCCCTCGCCCGGGCGCTGCACGAGGAGCCCGCCGCCTGGCTCGTGGACCCCGTCGACGGCACCGCCAACTTCATCGCCGGCCGACCCGAGTACGCCGTCATGGTCTCCCTGGTGCGCGGCGGCGAGACGGTCGCCTCCTGGATCCGCCAGCCCGTCACCGCCACCACCTACACCGCCGAACTCGGCTCCGGCGCCTGGCGCGACGGCCACCGCCTCACCCGCGTCCCGGCCGGCACCGACCCGGCCAAGTGGCGCGGCTCGGTGAAGAGCCGCTTCCTCGACCCGTCCCGCCGCCGGCTGGTCGAGGCCAACACCGCCGCCTTCGGCGAGATCACCCCGGGCCGCCACGCCGCCGGAATCGAGTACCCGGACGTCACCGAGGGCGCCCTGGACTTCATCCTCTACTGGCGCACCCTCCCCTGGGACCACGCGCCCGGCTCGCTCCTGCTCACCGAGGCCGGCGGCCGCTCCGCCCGCCTCGACGGCACCCCCTACCGTCCCGAGGCCCCCGGCGGCGAGGACGGCCTGCTCGTCGCCGCCGACCCGGCCACCTGGGAGCGCTGCCGGGAGATCCTGCTCGCGCCGTAGAAGCACGGGAGCCCGGACGGCCCCGGCCGGGGCCGTCCGGGCTAGCGCGCCGCGCTCCACGCCCGGCGGCCGGCGCGGACGACCTCGGCGAGCAGCCCGCTGACCTCCTCGGGGGTGGTGTGCGGGTTGAGCAGGGTCAGCTTGAGCCGCACCCGCCCCGGGCCCTCGCCGGGCAGCTCGGTGCGGCCGACCACGGCCCGGCCGGTGCGCAGCAGGCTCCGGCGCAGCTCGGCGTTGACCCGGTCGAGCGCGGCCGGGTCCTCGGCGCCGGCGCCCGCCCCGCCCACCGGCCGGTAGCGGAACAGCAGGGCGGTCAGCACGGGGTCGGCGTGCAGTTCGAGTTCCGGTTCGGCCCGGACGGTGCCGGCGGCGGCGAGCGCGAGGTCGTGGCAGGCGTCGACGAGCCGGCCGAGTCCGGCGCGACCGAGGGTGCGCAGGGTGACGGCGAGTTTGAACGCGTCCGGCCGCCGGGTGGTGCGCAGCGAGAGGCCGAGCAGGCTCGGATAGCCGGACTCTTCGTCGTCGGCCGGGTTGAGGTACGCGGCGCGGCGGGCGAGCGAGACGTACGTCTCGGCGCGGCGGACCAGGAAGACGCCGGCGGCGGCGGGCTGCCAGCCGAGCTTGTGCCAGTCCAGCGAGACGGAGTCGGCCCGTTCGATGCCGGCCAGCAGCGGGGCGAGCCGGTCGGAGAGCAGGGCGCCGCCGCCGTACGCGGCGTCGACGTGCAGCCAGGCGCCGTAACGGGCGGCGAGGTCGGCGGCGGCGGGCAGCGGGTCGACGGCGCCGGTGTCGGTGGTGCCGGCGGTGGCGACGACGGCGAGGGGGGTGTCCCCGGCCCAGACGGTCTCGGCCAGGGCGCGTTCGAGTGCGGCCGGGTCCATCCGCAGGTCGCGGTCGACGTCGACGGGGACGACGGCCCGTTCGCCGAGGCCGAGCAGGGCGGCCGCCCGCTGGACGGAGAAGTGCGCGGCCCGGGAGGCGAGGATCCGGGGCCGGGTGCCGGGGGGCAGGCCGAGGAGGCCGTCGAGTTCGACGATGCCGTCGAGTTTCTGGTCGCGGGCGAGCATGAGGCCCATGAGGTTGGACTCCGTGCCGCCGGAGGTGAGCACGCCGGTGGCGTGGGCCGGGTCGTAGCCGACCAGGGCGGCGAGTTCGGCGAGCAGCGCGGTCTCCAGCGCGGTCGCGGCGGGGGCCTGGTCCCAGGAGTCCTGGGAGGGGTTGAGGGCGCTGACGGCGAGGTCGGCGGCGGTGGCGACGGCGAGCGGCGGGCAGTGCAGGTGGGCGGCGCAGTAGGGGTCGGCGGGGTCGGCGGCGCCGTGAGCGAGGAGTTCGGTGAGGCGGGCGAGGGCGTGGGGGCCGCGGGCGGCGGCGAGCGCCTCGGCGGTCCGGGCGGCGAGGTCGGCGGGGCGGCCGGTGGGCAGCGGGCCGCCGCGCCGGGTGGCGCCGGTCTCCAGCGCGTCGAGGACGGTGGCGAGCAGCGGGCCGAGCGCGGCGGGGCCGCCGACGCCGCCGGAGAGCGCGTCGAGCGGGCCGGGTCCGCCGAGCGGACCGCCGTCGCCCGCTCCGCCTACAGCGCCGACGCCGCCCGCGCTCACGCGGACACCGCCGGCCCCGCGGCCGAGGCCGCCGCGATGGCGTCGGCGAGCCGGTCCAGCACCGCGGCCGCCTGCTCGTCCGTCACGGTGAGCGGCGGCAGCAGCCGCAGCACGGCGTCGTGCCGCCCGCCGAGCTCGACGATCAGTCCGCGCGCCAGGCACGCCTCGCGGACCCGGACGGCGAGGGCGGGTGCGGCCGGCCGGGCCCCGCAGGCGTCCGGTTCGGCCGCCGGGTCGACGAGCTCCACACCGATCATCAGCCCGCGCCCGCGCACGTCGCCGATCACCGGCAGTTCCCCGGCCAGCGCCCGCAGCCGTTCGGTCATCCGCGCGCCGACCACCGCGGCCCGCTCGGCGAGCCCGTTCGCGGCGACGTACCGCAGAGTGGCGGCGCCGGCCGCCATGGCGAGGGTGTTGCCGCGGAAGGTGCCGGTGTGCGCGCCGGGGCGCCAGCCGTCGTACTCCGCGCGGTAGACGACGACGGCGAGCGGCAGGCTGCCGCCGATCGCCTTGGAGAGCACCATCGCGTCCGGCACGATCCCGCTGTGCTCGACCGCCCACATCGCGCCGGTGCGGCCGACGCCGGTCTGCACCTCGTCGACGACGAGGGGGATGCGGCGTTCGGCGGTGATCCGGCGCATGGCGCGCAGCCAGTCGTCGGGGGCGGGGACGACGCCGCCCTCGCCCTGGACGGCCTCCAGGACCATCGCGGCGGGCGGCACGACGCCGCCGGACGGGTCGTCGAGCAGCCGTTCGACGTAGGTGGCGGACAGGTCGGCGCCCGCCCGGCCGCCGACCCCGAACGGGCAGCGGTAGCCGTAGGGGTAGGGCAGCCGAACCACCTCGCCGCCGCCGGGCAGCGGCTCCTTGACGGCGACGTTGCCGGTGAGCGCGAGGGCGCCGGCGGTCATCCCGTGGTAGGCGCCGGTGAAGGCGAGGGCGCCGGAGCGGCCGGTGGCGGTCTGCATCAGTTTGAGCGCGGCCTCGACGGCGTCCGTCCCGGCGGGGCCGCAGAAGTGGACGCGCGCACCGTCGGCGAAGGCGGGCGGCAGGCTCTCGAACAGCGCGGTGGTGAAGTCGTCCTTCTCGGCGGTGGCGAGGTCGAGCAGGTGGAGCGGGGAGCCGCTGTCCAGGGTGCGGCGGATCGCCTCCAGGACGACGGGGTGGTTGTGGCCGAGCGCGAGGGTGCCCGCGCCGGAGAGGCAGTCGAGGTAGCGGCGGCCGTCGGCGCCCTCGACGGTCATCCCGTTGGCGCGCACCGGGACGATCGGGAACGAGCGCGCGTAGGTGCGGGCGGCGGACTCGCGGACGCGCTGGCGCCGCAGCACGGCGGCGGCCGGGGTGGCGTCAGGGACCGGGGCGGGCGCGAGGCCGGAGGCAGGGGAAGGAGCAGGCACGGGGACGGTCGGACCGGTGGCGGGCTCAGCGGCGAGCGTCAAGGAGGACTCCCAAGAATTTAGGTGAGCCTAACCTTACTTCTCAGGTCCGTCCGGATCCGCCCCCGGGCCACCGGAACCACCCGTGCGGGTGACAGCGGGCCCGTTTGCCCAACGACCGGGCTGCCCGGAGGTCACGGCCCGAGCGGCCCGAGCGGCCCGGCCTCACGCTCCCCGGCCTCGTGCTCCCCCGCCTCGCGCTACCCTCACCGCATGCCGCCGTCACCGTCCACCGAGCCGACGTCCGGGCCCGTGCCCGCGCCCGATCCCGCGTCCGGGCCCACCGCCGAGAGTGCCGCCGAGGCCGAGTACGCCGCCGAACTGGCCCGCACCCGCGCGTTCTTCGCCGTCCGCGCCGCCGGCTGGGACGCCAAGTTCCCCGACGACGGCCCGCGTTACACCGCCGCCGTCGCCGAACTCGCCCTGCGCCCGGGCGACTCGGTGCTCGACGCCGGCTGTGGCACCGGCCGCGCCCTGCCGCCGCTGCGCGCCGCGGTCGGCCCGGCGGGCCGGGTGTTCGGCGCCGACGTGACCCCGGAGATGCTGCACGAGGCCGCCGCCGGCCACCCCGGCACCGCCGACCTGCTGCTCGCCGACTGCGCCCGGCTCCCCCTGCCCGACGCCGCGCTGGACGCCGTCTTCGCCGCCGGCCTGATCTCCCACCTCCCCGACCCGGCCCGCGCGCTCGGCGAACTGGCCCGGGTCTCGCGCCCCGGCGCCCGGCTCGCGCTGTTCCACCCCGTCGGCCGCGCCGCCCTCGCCGCCCGCCACGGCCGCGCCCTCACTGCGGACGACCTGCGGGCCGAGCCCAACCTCCGCCCCCTGCTCGCCGCCGCCGGCTGGCACCTGGTCTCCTACACGGACGCCGACGACCGCTACCTCGCCCTCGCCGAACGGACCCCGCACGGCGCCGGCGGGGACGCCGACGGGAGGACCACCGCCAGGGCCGCCCCCCGCCCATGATCACCGGCGTGCCAGACTCGGAACCCTCCGCACCCACCCCGGGTGCTCGACGAGAGGAACCGCCATGGCGCTCTTCGGCAACGCCCACCGGGTGGACAACGACGAGGCCCAGAAGGAGTTCGCCAAGCTGTTCGGCGAGGGCGAGCACGTCCAGGCCGCCTACCAACTGCTGCGCGACTCCTTCCTGTTCACCGACCGCCGGCTGATCCTCGTCGACAAGCAGGGCATCACCGGCAAGAAGACCGAGTACCACTCGATCCCCTACCGGTCGATCACCCACTACGCCGTGGAGACCGCCGGCAACTTCGACCTGGACGCCGAACTGAAGATCTGGGTGTCGGGCGCGGCGCTGCCGATCTCCAAGAACTTCACCAAGGGCGTCGACATCTACGAGGTGCAGGCCCTGCTCACCCAGTTCGTCACCCGCTGACGGCCCCGGGCCGGCTCACCCCTGCCCGCCGCCACCTCCGCCCCGGCCTCCGCCCGTCCAGCGGTAGCACAGCTCCGGGCGGCCGACGGTGCCGTACTGGGGCTCGCGGGCGGCGAGTCCGGTGTCGACCAGGTGCTCCAGGTAGCGGCGGGCGGTGATCCGCGAGACGCCGGCCGCCGTGCCCGCGGCGGCGGCGGACAGGCCGGTGCGGGCCGCGCGCAGCACGCCGGCGACGGTGTCCAGGGTCGGCGCGCACAACCCCTTGGGCAGCACGGTGCGTTCGGGCGAACGCAGCAGCGCGAGCGCCTGGTCGACCTCGTCCTGCCCGGTGGCCGGGCCGGTCCGGGCGAGGGTGTCCCGGTAGCGGGCGTAGCGCTCCAGGCGGTCGTGCAGCGCGGCGGCGGCGAAGGGCTTCAGCAGGTACTGGACGACGCCCGCGGAGACGGCCTGGCGGACCATCGCGAGGTCGCGGGCGGAGGTGACGGCGATGACGTCGGTGGTGTGCCCGGCGGTGCGCAGCGTGCCGCAGAGCTGGAGGCCGTGCCCGTCGGGCAGGTAGAGGTCGAGCAGCAGCAGGTCGACGGGCCGTCCGGCGGCGCGGGCGCGCTCCAGGAAGCGCAGGGCCTGCGTGCAGCCGTGCACGGTGCCGACGGCGCGGAAGCCCGGTTCGCGTTCGACGTAGAGGGTGTGGGCGGCGGCGGCCACCGGGTCGTCCTCGACGACCAGCACGGAGATGTCCGGCCGCGCCCGGTCCTGCGCCCGGTCCTTCGGTCGGTCCTGCGGTCGGCCGCTCACGGGGCCACCACCAGACGTCCGAGCCCGGGCTCCCCCGAACCCGCGCCCGAACCCGCGCCCGCGCCCTCGCGGACCGGCCGGTCGAGCGGCAGGCGGACGGTGAGCACGGCGCCGCGGTCGCGGCCGACCTCGACGGTGCCGCCGTTGCGCCGGGCGGCCTGGGCGACGAGGGCGAGCCCGAGTCCGCGCCCGTGCCGAGGGTCGCGGCCACCGTCACCGTCACCGCCGCCGTGAGCACCGGGACCGCCGGCCCGCTCGCTCCCCCGCCCGTCCCGCTTGGTGCTCCAGCCGCGCCGGAACACGTCCTCCACCGCGCCCGGGGCGATGCCCTCGCCGGTGTCGGCGACCCGCAGCAGCAGGTGCTCGCCGTCGATCCGGGCGGTGACGGTGACCTCCGGCGGGTCGGGGCGCGCGGCCGCGCCGGCGATGGCGGCGTCCACGGCGTTGTCGATCAGGTTGCCGAGGACGGTGATGAGGTCGCGGGCGCTCAGGTGGGGCGGCAGCACCCCGTCGTCGATGGAGCTGTCCGGGGTGAGCGTCAACTCCACGCCCCGCTCGGCCGCCTGGGCGGCCTTGCCGAGCAGCAGCGCGGCCAGCACGGGCTCGCCGACGGCGGCCACCACCCGGTCGGTGAGCCGCTGGGCGAGGGCGAGTTCGGCGGTGGCGAACTCCACCGCCTCGCGGTGGCGGCCGAGTTCGATCAACGAGACGACGGCGTGCAGCCGGTTGGCGGCCTCGTGCGCCTGCGCGCCGAGCGCCTCGGTGAAGCCGCGCACCGAGTCCAGTTCGCCGCTCAGCGACTGGAGTTCGGTGTGGTCGCGCAGGGTGAGGACGCGGCCGAGCCCGGTGCCGATGGTGGAGGTGTTGAGCACCACCACGCGCTCCGCCGTCAGGTGCACCTCGTCGCGGACCGGCCCGGCCCCCGAGACGGCCGCCACCAGCGCCGCCGGCAGACCCAGATCGGCGACCGGCCGCCCCTCCACCGTCCCCTCCAGGCCGAGGAGTTCACGCGCGGCGTCGTTGCAGAGCACCACCCGGCGGTCGCGGTCGAGCAGCACCAGCCCCTCCCGGACGGCGTGCAGGGTGGCCTGGTGGTACTCGTAGAGGTGGCTGAGTTCGGCCGGTCCCATGCCGTGGGTGTGGCGCCGCAGCCGGGAGTTGGCGAGGTAGGTGCCGATCCCGCCGACGGCGAGCGCGCCCGCCGCGACGCCGACCAGGGCGAGCAGCGGGCCGCGCAGCTGCTCGGAGATGGACTGCACCGTCAGGCCCGCGCTGACCAGGGCGACCACCCGGTGCCGCTCGTCCAGCACCGGGGTGACCACCCGCACCGAGGGGCCGAGCGTGCCGGTGTACGTCTCGCTGCGGGTCTCGCCGGCCAGTGCCCAGTCGATGTGGCCGAGGAAGGTGCGCCCGATCTGCTCGGGCAGCGGGTGCGTCCAGCGGACGCCGCCGGTGTCCATCACGGTGACGAAGGAGACCCCGGTGTCGACGCGCACCTGCTCGGCGTACGGCTGGAGCACGGCCGTCGGGTCGGGCGCGGTGACGGCGGCGCGCACGGCCGGGGAGTCGGCGACGGCGCGGGCGACGGCGGTGACCTGGCGGCGGGCGGCGTCCTCGGTGCGGTCGGCGGTGAACAGGTAGGCGAGCACCGCCCCGCCGGCCACCACGGCGGCGACGATGACCACTTGGACGACGAAGAGCTGTCCGGCCAGGCTGCGCACCAGCCGGCGCGGCGGGGGGAGGGTACGCGCGGACATGCCTGTCAGTGTGCACCACGCCCCGGCGCGCGCCACGGCCGCGGCGGCGCGGACCGGCGGACCGCACCGCGCCGCGGCGTGAACTCTATGAACGCAAGCGTGACCCGCGTCACGCCGCGCCCCATAGTCGGAGCGGCCCACCACCCGGGCCGCCAGGACCGCAGGGCCGCGCACCCCCACGCAGGCGCCCCGTGCGGGCACAGCACGGCGAAGGAGCCGCAGATGCCGATCACCGGAACCGCAGCGGGAGCGGGCACCAGAGCGAAGGACCGCACCCACTACCTCTACCTCGCCGTGATCGCGGCGGTCGTCGCCGGCGTCGTGGTGGGTCTGGCCGCACCGGACTTCGCGGTGGAGCTGAAGCCGGTCGGCACGGGCTTCGTCAACCTCATCAAGATGATGATCAGCCCGGTCATCTTCTGCACCATCGTGCTCGGCATCGGCTCGGTGACCAAGGCCGCCAAGGTCGGCCGGGTCGGCGGGCTGGCGCTCGGCTACTTCCTCACCATGTCGACCGTCGCCCTCGCCATCGGCCTGCTGGTCGGCAACCTGCTGGAGCCGGGCGGCGGCCTGCACCTGACCGCCGCCCTCGCCAAGTCCGGACACGCCCAGGCCGCCGCCGGGGGCGCGCAGTCCACCGCCGACTTCCTGCTCGGCATGATCCCGACCTCCCTGCTCTCCGCCCTCACCGAGGGCAAGGTGCTGCAGACCCTGCTGGTCGCGCTGCTGGTCGGATTCGCCCTGCAGGCGATGGGCCCGGCCGGCGCGCCCGTGCTGCGCGGCGTCGAGCACCTGCAGCGGCTGGTCTTCCGGGTGATGGCGATGATCATGTGGGTGGCGCCGGTCGGCGCGTTCGGCGCGATGGCGGCGGTGGTCGGCGCCACCGGCACGGCCGCGCTGAAGAGCCTGGCCGTCATCATGGTCGGCTTCTACCTGACCTGCGCGCTGTTCGTGGTCGTGGTGCTCGGCACGCTGCTGCGCCTGGTCGCGGGCGTCAACATCCTCACCCTGCTGCGCTACCTGGGCCGCGAGTTCCTGCTGATCCTCTCCACCTCCTCCTCGGAGAGCGCGCTGCCCCGGCTGATCGCCAAGATGGAGCACCTGGGCGTCAGCCGCCCGGTGGTCGGCATCACCGTCCCGACCGGCTACAGCTTCAACCTGGACGGCACGGCGATCTACCTCACGATGGCCTCGATCTTCATCTCGGAGGCGCTGGACAAGCCGATGTCGGTGGGCGAGCAGCTGTCGCTGCTGGTCTTCATGGTGATCGCCAGCAAGGGCGCGGCCGGGGTCACCGGCGCCGGACTGGCCACCCTGGCGGGCGGGCTGCAGTCGCACAAGCCGGCACTGGTGGACGGCGTCGGGCTGATCGTCGGCATCGACCGCTTCATGTCCGAGGCCAGGGCGCTGACGAACTTCGCCGGGAACGCCGTCGCCACCGTGCTGATCGGGCAGTGGACCGGGGAACTCGACCGCGAGCGGGCCCGGCAGGTGCTGGCGGGCGCGCTGCCCTTCGACGAGCGGACGCTGCTGGACGCCGACGCCCACGGCGCCCCGGTGACCGCCGCCGGGACCGGGACCGGAACGGAAGGCGCGGCCGGAACGAAGGACGCCCCGGAGCCCGGACCCGCCGCTGCGGGGGCGGTCCCGGCGGCGGCCGCCTGAGCCGCCCCGGCCGCCCCGGCCGCCCCACCCCCTGACTCCCCCGGTCCGGCGCCCCGCCCAACCCCCCGGAATGGCGCCGGACCGGGGGTCCTTCGTCTTCCCGCCGCCCCGCCACCCCGCCGCGTCCACCCCGCCGGACGCTCTGCCCGACGCCCTGCCCGGTGCCCCGGCTGCCACCCCGTCTGCCGCCGCGCCCCGCCGTTCAGACCTCCTCGGACCCGCTGACCGCCCAGCTCAGGCCGGTCGCCGGGTCCTCCAGCGCGAGATGCAGGTGCCGCAACCGGTCCGCCGGGTCGTCCCAGGTGAAGCAGCGCATCCGGGCGACCAGCGCGTCCACCTCCACCCGGTCCGCCCAGCGCGTGCGCCGGACCCCGGTCATCTCCACCAGCACCCGCCACAGCGCCAGCCTCCCGTGCGCCGCGCCGTGCGCCCGGTCCGCGACGCCCGCCTGCACCAGCGCCGGCCAGGCGAGAGCGAACGGCAGGTAGCCGCCGGTGACCAGCCGCCCGGGCGGCGCGAGCTGCGCGGCGGCGAGCGGCGCCGGCCCGCGCACGCAGACCGCCCGCGCCCACCCGGCCAGCTCCGCGAGCGCCCGGGTGGCCGGCTGCCCGGGCAGCCGGGCGCCGGGTTCGGGCAGCTCCACCCGGGCCAGGCCCTCGCGGCTGGCCGGCAGGGTCAGCAGCGCGCTGCGCGACCCGCCGTCGGGCAGGTACTCGCGTACCGGCGCGCCCTCGCCCCGGCCCGCCTCCTCCCACGGCTCGAGCGCCAGCGGGACGCCCTCCGGATCCGGCTCGGCGTCCCGGGCGAGGTCCTCGCCGAGCAGCACCCGGGTCTGCGCCACCAGCCGCCGCACCGGGGGCGGGGCGAGCAGCGGGGCGAGCCGGCGCCAGCAGTGCCGGGTCGCCAGCACCTCCCAGAGCGGTCCGGCGTCGTGGTCCGCGACGCCGGCCGCGGTGCCGGGGCCGCCGTCCGCGTCGAACAGCCGGGCGGCCACCTCGGGCGGCGCGGCGTAGGCGATCAGGTGGCCGAGCGGGGCGGCCGCGGCCGCCGCCCGGCCCTGCGCGGGGCCGTCCGGTGGGCCGCCGCGCTCCGGGGCGAGCGCGACGGCGGCGGCGCGGGCCTGCCGGTAGGCGTCCAGCAGTTCGATCCAACGGCCCTCGTCCGCCAGGGAGCGGAGCCGGTGCTCCTCGTACGTGATCACGGTTCAGCGTACGGGCGGGACCGGCAACGGAGCTGACAGACCGTCAGTCCGGCGCGTCGGGCCGGGCCCCCTCGCGGAGACCGGCCCCGAGGCCCTGGTCGTGCTCGCGCTCGCCCGCGCGCTCGCGTTCGATGAGCGTACGCAGCCGCTCCAGCGCCCGCCGGCGGGTGAGGGCCAGGGTGGAGCGGTGCACGCCGAGCAGGGCCGCGGCCTCCTCCAGACCGTAGCCGTCGAGGTCGACCAGCAGGACGGCACGGGCCTGCTTGGCCGTCAGGCAGCCCAGCAGCCGGACGACCTCCCAGTGCGCCTGCAGCTCCGCCTGTCCGCCGGCCTCGCCGCCCAGCACCTCGACGTCCTCCAGCGCCTCGTACGGCACCAGCCGGCGGCGGTCGCGGCGCCACTCGTCGCGCACGACGTTGACCATCGCGGTGAACGCGTAGGCGTAGGGCCGCGGATGGCCGAGGAAGCGGGCGGGCCGCCGGGCGATGCGCAGGTACGCCTCGTGGACGACGTCCCCCGCGCCGAACGGATTCCCGAGCAGGCGCGCGGCCGCCCGGTGCAGCCGGGGCAGCAGTTCCGTGAACACCCGGTCGAACTCCGCCGATTCGGCGCCGCGGGACCCGTCCGCCTCGCCGCGACACCCCGGTGCGCTCCCCATGCCGCCCCCTCGGAACTCGGCACCCCGGGGCCCGGCCGGCGGACACCGGCCCGGACCTCCACGACGCACCTCACCTCATGGTTCGCCGTCCTCCTGCCCGCCGTGGGCGCCGGTGATGCCTGCCCGCCCCCGATCGGACGCTCAGCCGCGCGGCGTCAGCCGGACCCGCATCGGGCTCTTCACCTGGAGGGTGATGCCCTGGCCGAGCCGCACGCCGTGGTCGATCGCCTCCAGGTCGAACTCCCGCAGCAGCGAGCCCAGCGCCAGCACCGACTCCAGCATCGAGAAGTGCTGCCCGATGCAGGCCCGCGGCCCGCCGCCGAACGGGTACCAGGCGTAGCGGTGCCGCTCCTTCTCCCGCTCGGGCAGGAAGCGGTCCGGGTCGAAGCGGTCGGGCTCCGCCCAGTGGCCGGGGTGCCGGTGGGTCACCCAGGGCGCCAGGATCACCTGGGCGCCGGCCGGGACCACGTGCCCGTCGATCACCGTCTCCTCCACCGAGCGGCGCCCCATCTGCGAGGCCGGCGGGTAGAGCCGCATGGCCTCCTTCAGCACCCGGGTCAGGTAGGGCAGCGCCTCCAGGTCGGCGGCCACGGGCTCGCGCCCGGCGAGCACCGCCGAGGCCTCCTCCTGCGCCAGGCGGCGCTGCTCGGGGTGCTTGGCGAGCAGGAACAGCGCGAAGGCCAGCGAGGTCGCCGTGGTCTCGTGCCCGGCGAGCAGGAAGATCAGCACCTGGTCGCGCAGCTCGTCCGGGTCGAGCCGCTCGCCGTCCTCGCCGCGGGCCCGGGTCAGCAGCTCCAGCAGATCGTCCTGGCCGGCCGCTCCGCCCTGACCGGCCTGGCCGCCCCGGCCGCTCCCGCCGTCCAGGCCGCCCGGACCGGCCGCGGCGGCCCCGCCGGCGCGTTCCGCCCGCCGGGCCCGCTCGGCGATGATCCGGTCGCACACCGCGTACAGGTCCCGGCGCGCCGCGGCGCCGCGCCGGTTGGACGGCGTCGGCCAGGAGCGGGGCAGCCGCACCGGCGCGAAGCCGCGGGCGAGGACGAGCTCCCCTATCACCGGGAAGCCGCGGTGCACCACCTGCACCGCCGCCTCCACGTCCGCGCCGAACAGGATCCGGGCGACCGTGCGCAGCGCGAAGCGCGACATCTCCTCGGCGACGTCGACCACGCCGTGCGGGACCACCCGCCACCGGTCGGCCAGCGCCCGGCACTCCAGCCCGACGGCCTGCGCGTAGCCGTCCACCCGGCGGCGGGTGAACAGCGGCTGGATCAGCCGGCGCTGGCGCTGGTAGTCGCCGTCCTGGCTGGTCAGCAGGCCGTTGCCGAGGCTGGTCCGCAGTTCGTCGTAGAAGCTGTTGTCCTTGCGGAAGTTGGCCGCCTCGCTGCCGAGCACCTGGTGCGCGCCCTCCGGGGAGAACACGGCGTAGAACTCGGCGCGCAGCCCGGGCGGGCCGGCCACGAAGCGGACGACGTCGCCGTAGTCGCGGCGGGCGTCCAGGAACGTCCGCAGCGGGCGCCGGGTCAGGTCGAACAGCGAACCCACCACGGGGAGCCCGGGCGGCCCCGGTACCCGCTTCGCGGCGCCGGCAGCGGTGACGGCGGCGGTGACGGCGGCGTCGGTCAGTGTCATGTCCCCTCCTCGGTCGTGTCCCTTCGTCCCTCCAACGTAACTGAGTGGTAATCAGAGCAGAAGGAGCGCGTTGGGCGGCCCGGCGGACGTCACACGGCGCTCGCCGGGCTGTTCGCGCCCCCCTACTCGTACTCCGTGCCACCCTTGCGGGTGAGGTAGGCGTCGCCGACGGCCTTGGCGATGGCACGCCCGCCCAGCACCGGGCTGTGGCGCTCGGCCTCGGGCCGGACCACGACGCCCTCACGCACGTGCAGGTCGCGCCCGGAGACCGTCTCGCGCCCCTGCGCGAGCGCCAGCACGGTGTCCACCGCGAACGGCCCGCGCCACAGCTCGGGCACCAGCGGCAGCTCCCCGGCCAGCAGTTCGGCGGCGGGCAGCCAGCGCAGCTGTCCGTCGACCAGCGCCGACACGTCGAAGGCCGCGTAGCCGGGCGCTTCGCCGCGCCCGGACCCGCCGTAGGTGAGGTCCTGCACGCCCGCGCCGTAGACCTCGCCGAAGACGCCGACCCGCTCGGCGCCGAGGCGCGCGGCCAGCCGCGCCGCGACCCGCGCGACGCCGTGCGCCCGCACCGCGCGCCAGTACAGGTTGCGAGCGTCCTCGACGAGCGCCAGCCCGCGCGCGGCCATCCCCTTGGAGGAGACCTGCACCTCGCCGGTGGCGGCGTGGTAGGTGACCAGGCAGCAACTGCCGTGCAGCTTCTCGGTCACCACGACGGGCTCGCCGGGCGCGAAGACGTCCGGGAACCGCTTGAGGTTCTCGACGTCCACCCAGGGCAGCAGGTCCGGGGCCGCGACCACCTCGCCGCTCATCGTGGTGGGCACCGGCGGCTGCCACTTGGTGATGCCCAGCAGGGCGGCGAAGTCCTCGCCGCGCGCGGCGGCGACCGCCAGGTCGGTGCCGGCCAGCGCGCCGGGCCGGCAGACGATGCCCTGGGACAGCTCGCCGCGCAGCCGCACCGCCTTGACCCGGTCGGCCCCGCTCCCGGCGAGCCGGCCGGTCAGGCCCAGTTCGGCGATCAGCGCGGCCGGCAGCACGGCCTGCTCGGGGATGTACACGGCGTGCTCGCCGGTGCGGTAGGCGCCCTTGGCGACCACCGCGCGGTAGAGGCCGACCTGGGCGAGTTCCAGGGCGTCGGCGTTCGGGTGCTCCAGGATGGTCAGCCGCTCGGCGCTGACCCGCAGTGTGGACATGGGTGTACTCCTCCCCCGGGCTCGACCGGTCCGGCCGGCCGGCGTGCGTGTGGGCGTGTGGGCGCGGTCGGGTGTGCGTCCAGATGTGCACGCACGTGGACGCGCGGGGTGCGTCCCGGCGGATCCCGAGGGGACGGCCGGGGCAGTCCGGGCGGGGCCACTCTTCCGTCCGGGGGCGGCCGTGCGCGAAGGGTTTTCCTGCCGCCGCGCGCCGCCGCACGCCTTCCGGCCGCCGGGGCGCCTCCGGCACCGGCCCTCGCGGTTGCGATGGGCCAGGGGCTCATCGGCTCGCAGCTGCGGCACTATGATCGGCATAAAGGCCGTACCTGCGGCCCGGGACACCGCGCCCTTCCGGCGCGTCCAGGAGGGGAAGCGAAGGAATGACCATCCGCAGATTCACCGCCGCCGGCGCCGCGGCGCTCGTCCTCGCGCTCGCCGCCACCGCCTGCGGCAGCGACGGCGGCTCGGACACCGGGAACGGCACGGCCACGAGTACCGCCACCGACTCGGCCACCGGCTCCGCCACGACCGGTTCCCCGGCCGGCGTCCCGAAGGCGTCCGGTTCGATCACCGTGTTCGCGGCCGCCTCGCTCAAGGAGACCTTCACCGACCTCGGCAGGAAGTTCGAGGCCGCCAACCCCGGCACCAAGGTCACCTTCAACTTCGGCGGCAGCTCCGCCCTCGCCGCCAGCATCAACTCCGGCGCCCCCGCCGACGTCTTCGCCGCCGCCAGCCCGGCCACCATGAAGACCGTCAGCGACGCGGGCGGCGCCGCGGGCGAGCCGAGGACGTTCGTGCGCAACACGCTCGCCATCGCCGTCCCCGAGGGCAACCCCAAGCACCTCACCGGCCTCGCCGACCTCGCCGCCCCCGGGGTGAAGGTCGCGCTCTGCGCCAAGGAGGTGCCCTGCGGCGCCGCCGCGCTGACCGCCCTCAAGGCCGCGAACGTCACCCTCACCCCGGTCACCCTGGAGCAGGACGTCAAGGGCGCGCTGACCAAGGTCGAGCTGGGCGAGGTCGACGCCTCGCTGGTGTACCGCACCGATGTGCGGGCCGACGCCGGGAAGATCGACGGCGTGGACTTCCCCGAGGCCGCCAAGGCCGTGAACGACTACCCGATCGCCGCGCTGGCCAAGGCGCCGAACAAGGACGGCGCCGCCGCCTTCGTCGCCTACATCCAGTCGCCCGAGGCGCAGCAGGTGCTGACCGCGGCGGGCTTCCAGGCCCCGTGATCCGCCGCCGCACCGACCGTTCCGGCCGCATCGACCACACCGGCCGCTCCGGCCGCTCCGGCCGTTCCAGCCGCCTGCCGTCCCAGGCCGACCGCCTGCCGTCCCAGGCCGACCGCCTGCCGTCCCAGGCCGACGGCCGGCCGCGCCGACGGCGGCGGCGGGCGGGCCGGGTGCCGGCCGCCCTGCTGCTCCCGGCCCTGCTCGGCCTGGCGTTCCTCGTCCTCCCCCTGGTCGGACTGCTGGTCCGGGCGCCGTGGAGCACGCTGTCCGAGCAGCTCACCAGCCCGCAGGTCTGGGAGGCGCTGCGCCTGTCGCTGGTCTGCGCGACGGCGGCCACGGGCGTCTCGCTGGTGCTGGGCGTCCCGCTGGCCTGGCTGCTGGCCCGCACCGAGCTGCCGGGCCGGCGGCTGGTCCGGGCCCTGGTGACGCTGCCGCTGGTGCTGCCACCGGTGGTCGGCGGCGTGGCGCTGCTGCTGGTGCTCGGCCGGCGCGGCATCGTCGGCTCCTGGCTGGACTCCGCCTTCGGCCTGACCCTGCCGTTCACCACCACCGGTGTGGTGATCGCCGAGGCGTTCGTGGCGATGCCGTTCCTGGTGATCAGCGTCGAGGGCGCGCTGCGGGCCGCCGACCCCCGCTACGAGGAGGCCGCCGCGACGCTGGGCGCCTCCCGGCTCACCGCCTTCCGCCGGGTGACGCTGCCGCTGATCGCCCCCGGGATCGGGGCCGGCGCGGTGCTGGCCTGGGCGCGGGCGCTCGGCGAGTTCGGGGCGACGATCACCTTCGCGGGCAACTTCCCCGGCCGCACGCAGACCATGCCGCTCGCCGTCTACCTGGCGATGGAGTCGGACCCGGAGGCGGCGATCGCGCTGTCGCTGGTGCTGCTGGTGGTCTCGATCGCGGTGCTGGCCGGGCTGCGCGAGCGCTGGATGTCCACGCCGTGACGCCGCCTTCGGCCCCGCGCCCCACCCTCGGCCCGCCGGGCCCCGAGCGGCCCGCCCGGCGCCGCGTCCCCGTCCCCGGAAGGCCCCGCCGATGACTCCGCCCACCGCACCCACCGCTCCCGCCACCGGCGCTCCGGAGGCCGGCGCCGGCCTGGACGCCCGGCTGCGGGTCGAGCGCGCCGCCTTCACCCTGGACCTCGCGCTCACCGCCGCCCCCGGGGAGGTGGTCGCGCTGCTCGGCCCGAACGGCGCCGGCAAGTCCACCGCCCTGCGCGCCCTGGCCGGGCTGCTCCCGCTCGGCGACGGCCACCTGCGCCTGGACGGCCGCGTCCTGGAGGACCCGGCCCGCCGGCTGCACACCCCCGCCGAGGAGCGCCCGGTCGGCGTGGTGTTCCAGGACTACCTGCTCTTCCCCCACCTGAGCGCGCTGGACAACGTGGCGTTCGGCCCGCGCTGCCGGGGCCGCTCCAGGCGCGAGGCGCGCGCCGAGGCGGCCGGCTGGCTGGAGCGGATGGGCCTGGCCGAACACGCGGGCGCCCGGCCGGGCCGGCTCTCCGGCGGGCAGGCGCAGCGGGTGGCGCTGGCCCGGGCGCTGGCCGTGCGGCCGCGGCTGCTGCTCCTGGACGAGCCACTGGCCGCCCTGGACGCCCGGACCAGGCTCGACGTCCGCGCCCAGCTGCGCCGCCACCTGGCCGAGTTCGAGGCGGTCGCGGTGCTGGTGACGCACGACCCGCTGGACGCGATGGTGCTGGCCGACCGGCTGGTGGTGATCGAGGACGGGCGCGAGGTGCAGTCCGGCGTCCCGGCGGAGATCGCGCGCCGGCCGCGCACCGACTACATCGCCCGGCTGGTGGGCCTCAACCTGTACCGGGGCACGGCGGACGGGCACCGGGTGACCCTGCCGCAGGGCGCGGTGCTGACGACGGACGAGGAGCTGTCCGGGCCCGCGTTCGTCGCGTTCCCGCCGTCCGCGGTGACCCTGCACCGGGCGCGCCCGGAGGGCAGCGCGCGCAACGTCTGGGAGCTGACGGTGGCCGGCCTGGACCTGCACGGCGACCAGGTGCGGGCCGACCTGGCGGGCGCCGTCCCGATGGCGGCCGACCTGACGCCGGCGGCGGCGGCCGAGCTCGGGCTCGCGCCGGGCTCGGCGGTCTGGGCCGCCGTCAAGGCCGCGCAGACGCACGCCTACCCGGCCTGAGGCTCCGCCTGGCGAGCGGCGGGCTGTGGACGTTGGTCAGCGAGCGTTGGTCGGCGGGCGGCGGGCGGCGGGCGGCAGCCTGCGGGGCGTCAGTCGGCGGGGCGTCAGTCGGCGGGGCGTCAGTCGGCGGGCGCCACGAAGCCCGACTCGTAGGCGAGGATGACCGCCTGGGTGCGGTCGCGCGCGCCGAGCTTCGCCAGCAGGCTGCTGACGTGCGTCTTCACCGTCTGCACGCCGAGGAAGAGCTGTGCGGCGATCTCGCCGTTGGTCAGTCCGCGCGCGACCAGCCGCAGCACCTCGGCCTCGCGCCCGGTCAGGGCGGCCCGGGCCATCGCCGCGCGCGCCGCCGCGTTGCCCCGGCCGGCCGCGAGCCGGCGGATCTGGGCGGGGAAGAGCAGCGACTCGCCGGCCGCCACCAGCCGTACCGCCTGGGCGATCTCGGCGGGCCGGGTGCGCTTGAGCAGGAACCCGTCGGCGCCGGCGCGCAGGGCCTGGTAGACGTAGTCGTCGATCTCGAAGGTGGTGACGACGACGATCTTCGGCGCGCGGCCGCCGGGCACGGCGCCGTCGCGGACCAGTTCGCGGGTCGCGGCGAGGCCGTCCGTTCCGGGCATCCGGACGTCCATCAGCACCACGTGCGGGCGCAGCCGGCGGGCCAGGTCGACCGCCTGCGCGCCATCGGACGCCTCGCCGACCACCCGCAGGTCGCCCTGCGCCTCCAGCACCGCCCGCAGTCCGGCCCGGACCAGTTCCTCGTCGTCGGCCAGCAGAATGTCGATCATCACGCGCCCAAGCGTAGGGGGACCCGGACGGCCAGCACCCACTCGCCGGACTCCGCTCCCGCCGAGGCCTCGCCGCCGAGCAGCACGGCCCGCTCGCGGATGCCGCGAAGTCCCTTGCCGCCGCGGCGCGGTGAGCCGCCGGAACGGCCGGGCGCACCGGCGTGCGGGGGTAGGGCGTTGGCGCAGCGCAGCTCCAGCCGGCCGTCACGGACGGCGATCCGGACGCTGATCGGCTCGCCGGGGGCGTACTTGAGGGCGTTGGTGACGCCCTCCTGGACGATCCGGTAGCCCTCGCGGGAGAGCACGCCGGGCAGGCGCCCGGGCGGGACGTCGACCCGGGCCTCGACGGGGCTGCCGGCCGCCCGGGCGGTGTCGAAGAGGGCGGGGAGGCGGTCGATGCCCGGCCGTTCGCGGACGTCCTCGGCACCGGCGGCCTCGCCCGCGTCGCCCGCGTCGCCGGTTTCGCCGGCGTCGCCGGTGTCGCCGGTGTCCCGGAGCAGGGCGAGGGTGCGTTCGAGGTCGTCCATCGCCCGGCGGCCGGTCTCCTCGATGACTTCCAGTGCCTTGGCCGTGAACGCCTGGTCGCCGACCGCGCGTGCCGCGCCCGCCTGAAGGACCGTCACCGTCAGTGCGTGGCCGATCGAGTCGTGCAGCTCGCGCGCCAACAGGTTGCGCTCCAGCAACCGTTCGGCGCGCAGCTCGGCGGCGGCCAGCCGCTGCGCCGGAGAGGGTCCCAACAGTCTTACGGCCATCACGAGTTGGAGCCGCCCTGCCCAGACGACCAGCCAGCCGAGCCCGAACAGGGCCAGCGGTGCCAGCAGCGGCGTCCAGCGCAGGGCGTCCCCGCCCGGCACCCGCAGGCCGAACACCACCGGCTCCGGCCGCACCAGCAGGTCGAAGGCGGCGGCGGGTCCGAGCACCGAGGCCGCGCCCACGGCCCCGCCGAGCACCAGCCGGCCGAGCAGCCAGAGCGCCGTGCGCCACCGGTCGGCCCAACCGCGCGCGGGTTCGGCGGCGATGTCCTGCTCGCGGTCGGGGACGAGCAGCAGCCGCGCCTGCACGCCCTCCGCCCGGCGCATCGCGGGCACCGTCGCGGACAGCACCACCAGCGCGACGTCCACCGGCACCGCCCGCACCAGCACCTCGCCGAGACCGCGTCCCGCGATGCCCGGATAGATCATCAGCATGACGCCGGCGAAGATCCAGCCGATCAGCAGATGCAGCCACCGCGCGTAGGTGACGGGACTCAGCAGAGGCGCGAGTATTCGGGGCACCGCGCCATCCTGCCAGGTCAGCGGCGCGCTCGGCCTCCCTCCCGGGAGGGAGGGCGGTCCCCTCCCCGGCGGGATCCGCCGCGGTGCCCGGATCCGGTCCCATGGAGCCACCGAAGGACAACGGCGCGGCTCGCACGAGGCGGCAGAACGGAGGACGGTCGTGATCACCGTGGAGGGGCTCACCAAGGAGTACGGCGGGACGCGGGTGGTGGACGGCCTCGGCTTCGAGGTCCGCCCCGGGGTGGTGACCGGCTTCCTCGGGCCCAACGGCGCCGGCAAGAGCACGACGATGCGGCTGATCCTGGGACTGGAGCGACCGAGCGCCGGCCGGGCCCTGGTCGACGGCCGCCCGTACGCCGAACTGGACACCCCGCTGCGGCGGGTGGGCGCCCTCCTCGACCCGCACGCCCTGCACGGCGGCCGCACGGCGCGCGGACACCTGCGCTGGCTGGCCGCGAGCAACGGCCTGCCGCAGCGCCGGGTCGAGGAGGTGCTCGACCAGGTCGGGCTGTCCGACGCGGCCGGTCGGCGGATCCGCGGCTTCTCCCTCGGCATGCGCCAACGCCTGGGCGTGGCGGCCGCGTTGATCGGCGACCCGCCGGTGCTGATGCTCGACGAGCCGGTGAACGGCCTGGACCCGGAGGGCATCCGCTGGATCCGCGCCCTGCTGCGCGGCCTGGCCGCCGAGGGGCGCGCGGTACTGGCCTCCTCGCACCTGATGTCGGAGATGGCACTGACCGCCGACCACCTGGTGGTGATCGGCCGGGGCCGGCTGCTGGCGGACGCGACGACCCCGGACTTCATCGACCGTCACGGCCGGACCAGGATCCGGGTGCGGGCCGTCGACCCGGACGCGCTGGCGTCACTGATGGGCCGTTCGGGCCTGGACGCGCAACGCGTGGACGGCGGCGCCTGGGAGGTCACCGGCGCGGCACCCGAGGAGGTGGCCGCGCTGGCGGCCGCCGAGCGGGTGGTGCTGTACGAGATCGCCGTGCAGCAGGACTCCCTGGAGGAGGCCTTCCTGCGGATGACCGCCGACAGCGTCGAGTACCGGGCGGTGGCCGCATGAGCACCGCGACCCCCTTCACGGCCGGCACGGCCGTCCGCGCCGCGCTGCGCGCCGAACGGATCAAGTTCACCACCCTGCGCTCGCTGTGGATCACTCCGCTGGTCGCCGTGCTGCTCACCGTCGGCTTCGGCACCGCGGTGGCCGCCGTCGTCGGCGGCGAGGACGACAGCTTCGCCGAGGACCCCGGCCTCGGCATCCACTACGGCCTCAACTTCGGCCAGGCGGCGCTGGTCTGCTTCGCCGTCCTGCTGTTCGGGCAGGAGTTCAGCACCCGCATGATCGGCGTCTCGCTGACCGCCGTCCCGCACCGCGGCCGCCTCTACGGCGCGAAGCTCGCCCTCGGCGCGGCCGTCGCCCTCGGCGCCGGAGTGCTCGGGACCGCCGGCTCGTTCCTCGGCTACGGCGCGTTCGTGCCGGATTCCTGGGACGGCCCCGCTCTGGTGCGCAGCGCCACCGCCGGGGTCCTCTATCCGGCGCTGCTGGTGGTGTTCTGCCTGGGGCTGACCGCGGTGCTGCGCAGTCTCACCGCGGCCATGGGCCTGCTGCTGCCGGGCGTCTTCCTGCTCTCCCCGCTGCTGTCCGGCGTCCCGGGCGTGCGCGGCGCCGCGCAGTTCCTCCCGGACCGCGCGGGCCAGTACGCGCTGCGCTACGCCGACGACCCGCAAGTCGTGTACGGACACTGGACCGGCCTGCTGATCATGGCCCTGTGGGCCGGCGCCGCCGCTTACGGCGGCCTGTGCGGCCTGCGCCGTCACGTGACCTGACGATTCGTCAGTGCGTGTGAGACCGACTTCCGTCCCCGCCACCCATGCGCAACCCGTGAGTTGCACATGGCGGCGGGGACGTGCGACCCTCGGACGACGGATCGAGGAGGTTCACGGCATGGTCGCCGACAGCATCGAGCGTGAGATCACCATCGCGGCGCCGCGCGAGCGGGTCTGGGAGGTGCTCACCCGGGCGGAGTTCCTGGACCTCTGGATCGGCACGGTCACTCCCGCGCTGATCGAGCAGCTGGAACCGCCCACCGTGCTCGCCGTCCGCCGGCCCCGGGGCTCCGGCCTGGTCACGTTCACCCTGTCCACCGAACCGGGCGACCACACCCGGCTGCGGATGGTCGAGAGCGGCCTCACCCCGCCCGGCTCCCCCCGGGAGGCGCAAGCCCCGACACACGCCGGCGGGCGAACCGGCACCGGCTGGACCCGCAGGCTCACCGAGTTCGCCTGCCACACGGAGCGCCTCACGCTCCGCCGGTGAAATGGGCGGCGCTGACAACTGACAACTGACAGATTTCAGCTGACAGATAACAGATTTCAGAATCTGTTATCTGTCAGCTGTCAGTTGTCAGTTGTCAGCCACTCAACCGCCGAGCCACTCAACCGCTCAACCGCCGAGCCGATGAACCCCTGAATGGCTGAACGGATGAACGGCTGAACCGCTCAACGTCCTGGCCGATCAGCCCCGCAGCCCCGGGTGGTCCGCCACCACCGTGCAGCTGCCCGGGGCGATCTCCGTGAAGCCCGCGTCCTGGACCAGCGGCAGTCCGCTCGCCACCAGCTCCGCCCAGGCCTGCGGGGTCGCCGTGCGGACGGCGAGGGCGAAGCCGCTGTCCGCCCACTCCTTGCGCCGCGCCTCGTCCAGGCGCCACCAGGCGAGCTGCGCGGCGTGGCCGGTCTGCGCCATGGTCTTGCCCGCGCTCATCTCCAGCTCCGGGTTCAGCCAGAGCACCGGCGTGCCCGGCTCCGGGGCGTCGAGCGGGCCGGCCTCCTCCAGGTCGGTGCCCGACACCTGGAGCTTGGCCAGCTCCTTGGGCCAGCCGTCCAGCGGGACCGGCGGGAACACCCGCACCTCCGCCTCCCGGCCGGTCACCGTGACCCCGGGCAGCTCGCCGGCCCGGCGCCACTCGCCGCCGCGCGCCCGCCGGACCACCTTGCGGATCCGCGCGTCCTCCCAGGCCGCGACCCGCTCGGCCCACTCCCCCTCGGCCTCGGCGACCCGCGGGTCGGCCAGCAGCGTCAGCACCGCGCGCGCCGAGGTCTCCAGCGCGTCGGTCCGCCCGGGCGGCGTCGCCCGCTCCAGCCGCACCACCAGCGGCAGCACGTACTGCGGCCGGGCGTCACGGTCCTCGGGCGTCGGTTCGGGAACGGGGGCGTCGAACGGAGAAGTCACCCGACCAGCATGCCAGGCCGCGCGGCGCCCCTCAGCGGCGGTAGCCGCGCTGCGGGTCCCGCTCCTCCGCGTCGTCGTAGGTCAGGAACCAGCCCTCCGGATGGGTGGCCGTCAGCAGCAGCTCGGCGCGCTGCTCCGCGGTCAGCTCCGGATCGCCGTCGTCCGGCCCGTAGACGCCGAACAGCTCGTCGTGGCAGCCGTCCCAGTCGTAGTCGTACAGGTCGGCCGGCAGGTCGCCCATCATGTCGGCGACCGACTCGGGCTGTGCGCCGAGCAGCGCCCGGGCGTCGACCAGCGCCATCCGCAGCGCGATCTCCTCCGCCAGGCAGCGCGGCAGCGGCCACTCGCCGAGCGCCAGGTCGTCGGCGAGGTCGTCGAAGGTGCGGGCCATCGCGCGGCGCCAGCCCCGGTGCAGCCGCCAGGTGCGCTGCGGCAGCCGCCCGAACACCGTCCAGTCCGCCTCCTCGCCGTCGGCGACCGGCTCGTCCTCGTGCTCGTCGAGGTCGTCGTAGGCGGCGTCGGCCAGCCCGAGCAGCTGGGCGTGCAGCAGGCAGGCGGTGCGCGGGGTGAGCGTCCAGTCACCGGCCGCCCCGCCGCCGTCCTCCTCCTCGCCCTCCAGCGGGAACAGCTCGGCGAAATCGGGGGCGAAGTCCTCGGTGACGGCGATCTCCAGCGTGCCGCCGATCGCCTCCACCCCCGGGATCGCCGCCACCAGCCGGTCCGGGTGGAGCAGCGCGCCGAGCGCCGCGTTGGCGTCCTCGGCCACCTCGCGCAGCAGCTCACGGCGCTGCCCGGCCGGATCGATGCCCTCGAAGTCCAGTTCCTCGACGGCCGCGATGGCCGCGGCGCGCAGCGCCGGCCAGTTCGTGATCCGCAGGCCCAGGACCACCGTCGCCTCGATCTCCTGCGCGCCGGAGTCCTCCGCCGCGCCCGGCCCCTGTGGATGATCGCTTCGCTCGCCCATGGGGCTACGGTACGGCTTTTCGGCCGTCCGATCACCGGTCCGTTCCGGCTACCCTACGCGTTCTCGCCGTTACCGCCCCGCGCGTTCCCGCGCACGCCCCGCGCGCCTCTGTTCGACGACGTCCTGTTCCCCGGGGCAGGATGTGCCCCATGGCAAACATCGACGAGTACGGCGGCGGGCAGCGCCCGGACGCCCAGGTGCTGGTAGTGACCACCAACGACATCCCCGGCTACCGGGTCGATCACGTGATCGGCGAGGTCTTCGGCCTGACCGTGCGCAGCCGGCACATCGGCAGCCAGATCGGCGCCTCGCTGAAGTCGCTGGTCGGCGGTGAGCTGCGCGGTCTGACGAAGACCCTGGTGGAGAGCCGCAACGAGGCGATGGAGCGGCTGGTCGAGCAGACCAAGGCGCGTGGCGGGAACGCGGTGCTGATGTTCCGGTTCGACGTCACGGAGGCGGCGGACGTCGGCACGGAGGTGTGCGCCTACGGCACGGCTGCGGTGATCTCCCCGGCCACCGCCTGATCCCGGCCCGGACGGGGCCGTGGCACCGGGAACCGTGACACCGGTGACCGGGAACACGGCCCGCCCGCGGGATGTTTCACCGGCGTGACTGTTTACGGTGCAACCACTCTCGATGCGACGACCGGCGTCGGCACCCCGGCGCCGGACGCGGGACGCCGGGTCGACGTCCTGGTGATCGGTGCGGGCCAGGCGGGCCTGTCCGCCGCCTACCACCTGCGCCGCCGCGGATTCTCGCCGCACCGCGCGGACACCGACGGCGGGTTCGTCGTCCTCGACGCCGACCGCGCCCCCGGCGGCGCCTGGGCGCACCGCTCGCCGTCCCTGCGGATGGCCACCGTGCACGGTTTCCACGACCTGCCCGACGTCGAACTCCCCGAACCCGACCCGGACGTCCCCGCGCGCGAGGTCGTCCCGGGGTACTTCGCGGCGTACGAGGCGCAGCACGCGCTCCCCGTCGTGCGCCCCGTCAGGGTGCTGGCGGTGCGCTCCGAGTCCGCCCGGCCGGACGCCCGGCTGCTGGTCGAGACCGATTCCGGCACCTGGTCCACCCGGGCGCTGATCAACGCCACCGGCACCTGGACCCGCCCCTTCCTCCCCCACTACCCCGGCCGGTTCGGCGGGCGCCAGCTGCACTACGCCGCCTACCGCGGCCCGAAGGAGTTCACCGGCAAGCGGGTGCTGGTGGTCGGTGGCGGGGCCTCGGCGATCCAGGTCCTGTCGGAGGTCGCCGCGGTCGGCGAGACCGTCTGGGTCACCCGCACCCCGCCCGTCCACCACGACGGCCCGTTCACCCCCGAGTACGGGCGAGCGGTGGTCGCCAAGGTCGAGGAGCGGGTCCGCCAGGGGTTGCCGGTGCGCAGCGTGGTGAGCGTGACCGGGCTCGGCCCGTCGGTCGCCTACCGCCGGGCCGAGGAGCTGGGCGCGCTGCACCGCCGCCCGATGTTCGACCGGCTCACCGAGCACGGGGTCGCCTGGGGCGACGAGGAACTCGCCGTCGACGCGATCGTCTGGGCCACCGGTTTCCGCCCCGAGGTCGGCCACCTGGCCCCGCTCGCCCTGCGCTCCCCCGCCGGCGGCATCGCCCTCACCGGCACCCGCGCCACCGCCGACCCGCGCGTCCACCTGGTCGGCTACGGCCCGTCCGCAAGCACCGTCGGCGCCAACCGCGCCGGCCGCGCGGCGGTCAACGAGATCGTCCGCCTGCTCGGTGCCCCGGCTCGGGACGGGGCCGCGGCGACGGTGCCGGTCGGCGGCTGACCGGACGCCGGCTGCGGCCGGGCCTCACCGCGCCGGCGGGGTCCGGTCGTGCACGGCGGCCCAGGCGCCCAGCTCCCGCACCGCCGCGTGCAGCGATTCGCCGAGGCCGGTCAGCGCGTACTCGACCCGGTACGGGGACTCGGGGCGGGCGGTGCGGCTCACGTACCCCTCGGCCTCCAGGGTGCGCAGCGCGCGGGTCAGCATCCGCCGGCTCAGGTCGGCGACCGCGCGGTCCAGCTCGTTGTAGCCGTGGGGCCGTTCGGCGAGCAGGCAGATCAGCAGGACGCTCCAGCGGTCCCCCACCCGGTGCAGCACCGCCGTCGCCGGGCACGTCGCGCGGTCCTGCGCGGTGACAGGAGCGGGGGCGGTGACCGGAGCGGGGGCCGACGCGGGGGCGGTGACCGGAGCGGGGGCCGACGCGGGGGCGGTGACCGGAGCGGGGGCCGACGCGGGGGCCGGGGTCCGGTCCGTGCCAGTGGACATGGATGTTCCTTCTTTCGACGACCCGTCAGGCCCGCCCATGATCGCTCCAGGACATCGTCGCAGTCGAGGAGTTCACATGTTCGCAGTCACCGGGTCCACCGGGCGGTTCGGCCGGCTGGCGCTCGCCGCGGTACTCGACCTGACCGCCGGCCGGACCGGCACGGTCGCCCTCACCCGCGATCCGGCCCGGGCCGGCGCGGACCCGGCCCGGCCCGGCCTGTCCGTCCGGCAGGCCGACTTCGCCCGCCCCGCCACCCTGCCGCCGGCGCTCGCCGGGGTGCGGCGGCTGCTCCTCGTCAGCACCGAGCGCTCGCCCCGCCGGCTCCACCTGCACGAGGCGGCCGTCGAGGCGGCCGTCGCCGCCGGGGTGGAGCACCTCGTCTACACCTCGGTGGTCCGCGCCGCCGACCCGGACAACCCCGTCCCCGAAGCCGCCGACCACCGGCGCACCGAGCGGCTGCTCGCCGGATCCGGTCTGGCGCACACCGTCCTGCGGTTCAACGTCTGGCCGCAGATGCTGCTGCTCTCCGGCCTGGCCCGGCTCGCGGCGGCCCACGGGGAGCTGCCCAGCAGCGCCGCGCACGGCCGGGTCGGCTACATCACCCGCGAGGACACCGCCTGGGCCGCCGCCCGCGTCCTCACCGGCGCCGTCGACACCCTCCCCGCGCCGGGCGCCACGGGGACGGTCCTGGACGTGACCGGCCCGGGCCTGACCGACGCCGAGGTCGCCGCCGCGCTCGGCCGCGCCACGGGGCGGCCGGTGCGGCACCGCCCGGTGGCCGACTCGGACGTCCCGGGCGCGCTGACCGCGCTCGGCGTGCCCCCGGCGCTGGCGGCCGGCTGGGGCGAGAACGACCCGTGGCGCCGCCAGGGCTGGTTCGACGTCCCCGACGACGGCACCACGCGGCGGCTGCTCGGGCGCGCCCCGGTCACGCTCGGCGCGTTCTTCGCCGCCCACCACGCGGAGCTGCTGGCGGGAACGCCCTGACGGGCCGGCCGGCCGCCCCCGGTGTCTTCCGTCCGCCGCCCGGTCAGCGGTCGTAGTCGACCGTCACCCTGGGCGTCACCGGGCGGGCCTGGCAGGTGAGGACGTAGCCGGCGGCCAGTTCCTTCTCCTCCAGGGCGAAGTTGCGCCGCATCTCCACCTCGCCCTCGGTGACCAGGGCCCGGCAGGTGCCGCAGACGCCGCCCTTGCAGGCGAACGGCAGGTCGGGGCGCGAGCGCTGCGCGCCGTCCAGGATGGAGCGGTCGCACGGAAGTGACAGGGTGCTGCCGCGCCCGTCCAGGACTACGGTGACCTCGCTGTGCCCGGCCGCGTCCGGGGTGTCGTCCGGGCGCTCGGCCACCGGTTCGTCCTCGGCGTGGAACAGCTCCTGGTGCACCCGCTCCGCCGGGACGCCCAGGCCGGCCAGCAGTTCCCTGGCCCCGGCGACCATGCCGAACGGTCCGCAGAGCCACCAGTGGCCGACCGCCGCGGTGTCCACCAGGGCCGTCAGCAGTGCCCCGACCCGCTCCGGGTCCAGCCGGCCGCTGAGCAGCTCGGCGTCCCGGGTCTCCCGGGAGAGCACGTGGACCAGCTGGAAGCGGTCCAGGTAGCGGTCCTTCAGGTCGGCCAGCTCGTCGGCGAACATCACGGTGTCGCTGCGGCGGTTGCCGTAGAGCAGGGTGACCGTGGAGGTGCGGTCGGCGGCCAGCACGGAGGCCGCGATGGACACCATCGGCGTGATGCCGGAGCCGGCCGCCAGCAGCACGTGGTCGGCGGGCTCGGCGAGGTCCGGGGAGAACAGGCCGGACGGCGTCAGCACCTCCACCTCCTCCCCCGGCCGGGCCTCGCGCACCAGCCAGCGGGAGAACAGCCCGCCCGGCACCTCGCGCACGGCGATGCGCAGGGGGCCGCCGACAGGGGCGCAGATCGAGTACGAGCGGCGCTCGTCGATGCCGTCCACCACCCGGCGCAGCGTCAGCGTCTGCCCCGGCCGGAACGCGTACGCCTCCGCGAGCCCCTCCGGCACGGTGAAGGTGACCGCGACGGCGTCCTCGCAGAGCCGCTCCAGCCCGGCGATCCGCAGCGCGTGGAAGGTCGGGCGGCGGGCGGGGCGCACGGCGGGCGGCTCCGCGGGGAGTTCCGCAGGGAGTTCCGCGGACGGCTCCGCGGGCAGGTCCGCGGAGCGGGCGGCGGGCAGGTCCGCGGACGGAACGGCGGCCATTCAGATCTCCTTGACGCGTTCGAAGGGCTCGCGGCAGTCCCGGCAGCGCCACAGCGCCTTGCAGGCGGTGGAGCCGAAGCGGGACAGCTCCTCGGTGTCGGTGCCACCGCAGAGCGGGCAGGTGACGGGCGGCGGCGCGGCGGCGCTCCCGACGGCCCCGGCGCTCCCGGCTTCCCCGGCGTCCGCGCGCCGGGTCGGGCCGAGGCTCAGCAGCGCGGGCCCGCTGCGCGCGACGGCGCTCGCGGCGCCGGGCCGGGGCGGGGCGATCCCGGCCTCGGCGAGCTTGCGCCGGCCCTCGGCGGTGATCAGGTCGGTCGACCAGGGCGGGTTCAGCCGCAGCCGGACCCGGACGTCCGCGAACCCGGCCGCGCGCAGCCGCCGGTCCACGTCCGCGGCCATCTCGGCGACGGCCGGGCAGCCCGAGTACGTCGGGGTGAGCCACGCGGTCACCGAGGGACGCTCCGGATCTCCGGCGACCTCGACGTCGGCGAGCACGCCCAGGTCGGCCAGCGTCAGCATCGGCAGCTCCGGGTCCGGCACGGCCGCCGCCACCGCCCAGGCGGCCGACCCGCTCGACGCGCGTGCCCCGGCCACGGCCGTCACCACGTCGCACCCGGGTGGGCGCGGGCCACCACCTGCAGCTCGGCGAGCAGCGGACCGAGCGCCTCGGTGTGCACGCCGTCCCGTCCGGCCCGACCGCCGACGGACGCCAGCCCCCGCGCGTCCGGCACCGTCAGCCCCGCCTCCGCGCAGACCGCCGCCACCGCCCGCAGCACCGGCTCGCGCAGCGTCGCCGGGTCCACCCCGGCCCGCAGCTCCACCGGGTGCCCGGTGAACAGTTCCTCGGCCAGCGGCCACACGGCGTCCAGCCCGGCCTGCATCCGCGCGGCCGAGTACGGCGTGCCGTCGCCGAGCCGCAGCGTCCACGCGGTGGCGTACTCACGGTGGTAGGCCAGCTCCTTCGCCCCGCGCGCCGCGACCGCCGCCAGCACCGGGTCGGCGTGCCCGGCCAGCGCCTCGTACAGCGCGCCGCGCGCCGTGGCGAACAGCAGCAGACGGGCGATCGAGTACGCGAAGTCCCCGTTCGGCGCCTCGACCAGGCGGACGTTGCGGAACTCCCGCTCCTCGCGCCAGTACGCCAGGTCGTCCTCGGTGCGCCCGGAGCCGTCCGCCTGGCCGGCCCGGGTGAGCAGCTGGCGGGCCTGGCCGAGCAGGTCGAGGCCGAGGTTGGCGAGCGCCACCTCCTCCTCCAGCTCGGGCGCGCGGGTGCACCACTCGATCAGCCGCTGGGCGAGGATCAGCGCGTCGTCGCCCAGCATCAGGCAGTAGGCGGCGAGGTCGGCGCCGTCCAGGCCGGGCGGCACGGCGGTGTCCACGCCGAGCAGCGGGTCGGCGAAGCCCGTCCCGTACGCCCAGCGGCCCTCGCCCTCGGGCTCGGGGGACGCCTCGGTGAGGCTCAGGTACACGTGGTCGTCGGTGGCGGCGCCGACCGGGTCGGCGGTCGCGGCGTGGGTCAGGTCGTCCGTCATGGTTCGGCTGCTCCCGGTCAGATGTGCGGGACATCCTCGGGGATGTCGTAGAAGGTCGGGTGGCGGTAGACCTTGTCGCCGCTGGGCGCGAAGAACGGGTCGCGCTCGTCCGGGGTGGAGGCGGTGATCGCCTCGGAGCGGACCACCCAGAGGCTGACGCCCTCGTTGCGGCGGGTGTAGAGGTCGCGGGCGGCGAGCAGGGCCATCCGGTCGTCGGGCGCGTGCAGCGAGCCGACGTGCACGTGGTTCAGGCCGCGCCGGGGGCGCACGAACACCTCGTAGAGCGGCCAGCCGGCCTTGGACTCGGTCACTTTCCGTTCTCCTCTTCCGCGTGCTGTCGCGCATCCGTGGTCGCGCCGGCCACGGCGTGCGCGGCTTCGTCGGCGTGCGCGGCTTCGTCGGCGTTCCCGGTGCCCCCGGCGTACCCGGCCTGTCCGGCCTGTCCGGTCTGCTCGGCGCGCCCGTCCTGCCCGGCCTGCTCGGCGCGGCGCTTGGCCGCGTACGCCGTGGCGGCCTCGCGCACCCACGCGCCGTCCTCGTGCGCGGCGCGCCGCCGTTCCACCCGCTGGGCGTTGCACGGGCCCTCGCCGTGGATGACCCGGTTCAGCTCCGACCAGTCCGGCTCGCCGAAGTCCCAGCCGCCGCGCTCCTCGTTCCAGCGCAGCTCGGGGTCGGGCAGCGTGACGCCGAGGTGCTGCGCCTGCGGGACGGTCATGTCGACGAAGCGCCGGCGCAGCTCGTCGTTGGTGTGCCGCTTGATCCGCCAGGCCATCGAGCGGGCGGTGTTCGGCGAGGCGGCGTCCGAGGGACCGAACATCATCAGCGACGGCCACCACCACCGGTCCACCGCGTCCTGCACCATCCGGCGCTGGGCCTCGGTGCCGCGCATCAGCGTCATCAGCAGCTCGTAGCCCTGGCGCTGGTGGAACGACTCCTCCTTGCAGATCCGGACCATGGCGCGGGCGTACGGGCCGTAGCTGCAGCGGCAGAGCGGGACCTGGTTGCAGATCGCGGCGCCGTCGACCAGCCAGCCGATCACGCCGACGTCGGCGAAGGTGAGCGTCGGGTAGTTGAAGATCGACGAGTACTTCTGGCGGCCGGAGATCAGCTTCCCGGTGAGCTCGGCGCGGTCCACGCCGAGGGTCTCGGCGGCGGCGTACAGGTAGAGGCCGTGGCCGGCCTCGTCCTGGGCCTTGGCGAGCAGGATCGCCTTGCGGCGCAGGGACGGGGCGCGGGTGAGCCAGTTGCCCTCGGGCTGCATCCCGATGATCTCGGAGTGCGCGTGCTGGGCGATCTGGCGGACGAGGGTGGCCCGGTAGGCGTCGGGCATCCAGTCGCGGGGCTCGATCCGCTGCTCCGCGGCGATGACGGCCTCGAACGCCTCCTCGAACTCGTCCTCGGGCGACGCCCCGGGCCGCTCGGCCACCTCTGCTGTCACCACGGTCCCCTTTCGCTGGCTCCGTCCCCGGCCGTCCCCGCCCGCTCCCGGGCGTCGGCGGCTCGCCCCGACCGTCCGCCGGAGCAACCGACTGACCGTTCGGTCGGTACCATTGTGCGCGGTGGGGAGGGCGGCTGACAAGGGAGGCCCGCCGGGCGGGCCCCCGGGCGGCGGGCGCCCGCCGCCCGGGGCGGAAAACCGGTGGCCCGGGCCGCGGAGCGGGGGCCAGACTCCCCGCATGACACTGCACACGGACGAGATCCCGGCCGACGCGGACCTGGTCCGGTCCCTGCTGCGGGCGCAGCGGCCCGAGTGGGCCGGCCTGCCGCTGGTGCCGGCGGGCGCGGGCACGGACAACAGCATGTACCGGCTCGGCGAGGAGCTGCTCGTCCGGCTGCCGCGCACCCCGGACGGCGCCCGGTCCCTGCGCAAGGAGCAGGAGTGGCTGCCGCGTCTCGCCCCGCTGCTCGGCCGGGCCGTGCCCGCGCCCGTGCACACCGGGGCGCCGACCGCGGCGTTCCCGCTCGCCTGGTCGGTCTACCGCTGGATCGACGGCGAGGAGGCCGGGCCAGCGAGCGTGCGGGACTGGCCGGCCTTCGGCAGCGACCTCGCGGCGTTCGTCCGGGAGCTGCACGGCCTGGACCTGATGGGCGCGACCCGCGCGGAGGACCTCAGCTGGTACCGCGGTGGCTCGCTGCGGGACTGCGACGCGTGGGTCACCCGGTCCCTCGCGGAGTGCCGCGCATTGGCGGGCGCGGGGGCGGGCGCGGACCTCCCCGACGGGGGCGGCGCGCTCGACGTCGACGCGCTGGAACGGCTGTGGCGGGCCGGGCTCGCGCTGCCGGACCCGTCCGCGCCGCACCGGTGGCTGCACGGGGACCTCAAGCCCACCAACCTCCTGGTCCGGGGCGGCGCGCTGGAGGCGGTCATCGACTTCGGGTGCCTGTCCGTCGGCCACCCGGACGCCGAGCACGCGCCCGTCTGGGACCTGCCGCCCGAGGCGCGCCGGGCCTACTGGGACGCGCTGGACCTCGACGGGCCCACCTGGACGCGCGCCCGCGCCTGGGCGATCGCGGTCGGCGCCGGCGGGATCCCCTACTACTGGCGCACCTATCCGGCCTTCGTCGCCGAATGCCTGGCCCGGCTGCGGGCGATCCTCGCCGACGCGGACCGGGGGTCCGACGCGGACCCGGCGGCCGGCTAGGGCCCGGGGCCGGCGGCCGGCCCCGGGTCCGCGCCAGGTCAGGGCCCCCGCCAGGTCAGGCCCCGTACTGGGGCAGGTCAGCGCAGGGCGGCCAGTTCCTCGGCGCGCGCCGCCCGCTCGGCGAACACCTCCGCCTTGCGCTCCTCCATGCGGCGCAGCGCGGCACGCCGGCCCCGGGCGGCGAGGCGGTCGATGTAGAGACCGCCGCCGAGGTGGTCGCTCTCGTGCTGGAGGCAGCGCGCGAAGTAGCCGCGGCCCTCGACGACCAGTGGCCGGCCGTCGAGGTCCCGGCCGCGGACGACCGCCGTGTCGGGGCGGGCCAGTTCCATGTACGGGCCGGGGACGGAGAGGCAGCCCTCCGCGCCCTCGACGAGCCGGCGCGCCCCGGGCGGCAGGTCGTCGAGCACCGGGTTGAGGATGTGGCCGACGTGGCGGACGCCGTCCTCGTCGTGGCAGTCCCAGACGAAGGCCTGGAGGTCGACGCCGATCTGGTTGGCCGCCAGCCCGACGCCCGCGGCGACCCACATGGCGGCGAACATGTCGTCGATCAGCCGGGCCAGCTCGGGCGTGCCGAACTCGTCCTCCGTCACATCCCGGCACCGCCGGTGCAGGACGTCCTCCCCGACGACGGTGATGCGCCGCACCTCGCCCCGCAACGCCTCCGGCGGCACCTCGGGGTACCCGCTCACCACTTCGCCCTGCACCCGCACCTGCCCCCGGCCCCGCATCGCCCGCTCGGCCCGTTCCGCCGATTCGCGTCGTGCCACGACCCGCTCTCCCCTCCGTGCTCTCCGTGGTCCCCGTCTCACCGCATCGCGTCCCGGGCGCCGCCGCCACCGCCTGCCGCTACCGGGCCGTCGCTTCCTGCACTTTGCAGAGTCTGCGCTTTGCAAAGTGCAGCGCGAAGGAGTCGGCGGAGCCGAACGACACTACGTGGTGCCATGTTCTCCCAGGTCAGCACCCCATGGCATCAGGCGGTGTGCTCGACACTTGCCAAGACACTTTGCAAAGTAGCATCTTTGCAAAGTGACCACCCGCCAGAATCCCGCAGAACCGGCCACCTTCCCGGTCGGGGCGCCCACCCGGCCGCTGCCGCACCACGCCGTCCGCGTCGCGCTGCTCGACCTGATCGCCGAGTGGGGCAGCATCACCTCGAACCAGGCCGCGCAGATGATCCGCCAGAGTTCCGGGACGTGTTCCTTCCACCTGCGCCAGCTGGCCCGGTACGGGCTGATCGAGGAGGCGCCGACCGGGGACGGCCGCTCTCGGCCGTGGCGGCTGCGCTGGGAGGGCTCGCTCATGCCGCCCGGTTCGGCCGAGGAGCCGGCCGGCCGGAGCGCACACGACCTGAGCCCCGAGCTTGCGGGCGATCTGGAGGACGGCAGCTACCGGAACTGGCTCGCCAACCGGTCCGCCGCGCCCGCCGACTGGCAGCGGGACCAGACCTCCAGCGACGTCCTGCACCTCACCGCCGACGAACTCGCCGACCTCGGCGCCGCCGTCCGCGCCCTGCTCGCGCCCTACCGGCAGCGCGGGCCGCGCGCCGGGACCCGCCCCGTGGCGGCGGTCACCCGACTCTTCCCCCTGCTCGCGAACGCCGAGACCGAGACCGGCACGGACACGGACGCGGGCGCCGGCCCCGGGGCCGGGGGCCAAGCGGGTCCGCACTGACGGACGGCGGTCGGCAGATCCCGGGGATCTGCCGACCGCCGCCGTCACGACCCGCCCTCACCGCCACCGTCACGACCGGCTACCGGCCGGTCGCCGACCGACGGGCGGGGCCGCCTGCTCAGCCCTCCGAGCGGTCGCGCAGCCGCGGGAGCGGGACGGCCAGCATCGCCGCCAGCAGCGCGATCCGCGGTGCCAGCTGGTCGATCCGGATGTGCTCGTGCCGGGCGTGCGCACCCGCGCCGACGGCGCCGAAGCCGTCGAGCGTCGGGAGTCCGCGCGAACCCGGCAGGTTGGTGTCGCCCGCGCCGCCCGCCGGACCGCCGTCCAGCGGCTGCCCCAGTGCCGCCGCGAGCGAACGGACGTGGCGCAGCAACGGGTTGGCGGAGCGCTCGGGCCAGGCGGGACGGCTGGACAGCACCTCGGTCCGCACCCGGGCGCCGGGCCGGAGCGCGGTCAGCCGGGCGAGGTTGTCGAGGGTGCGGCGCTGTGCCTCGGTGGTGGCGAAGCGCAGGCCGAGTTCGGCCTCGGCCCGGCCGGCGATCACGTTGGCGCGGGTGCCGCCGCTGATCCGGCCCGCGTTGAGCTCGGTGCCGGGCAGGCTGGCCAGGCCTCGGACGGCCACCAGCTGGTCGACGAGTTCGTCGACCGCCGAGACCCCCTGGGTGGCGTCATTGCCCGCGTGCGCCTCGCGTCCGGTGACGGTGAGCCGTACGCGGGTGGAGCCGCGGCGGGCGGTCTTGAGCCGGCCGTCCGGGTGCGGGGGCTCCAGACCGAGCACGGCGCCGGCTCCGCGCAATTGGCGTTCGACGAGGCGCCGGCCGTCCGGGCTGCCGACCTCCTCGTCGGAGACCACGACCAGGCGCACGGTGCGGTGCGGGCGTTGGCCGAGGTCGGCGAGGAGGGCGAACGCGCCTTCGAGGATGGCGAGTCCGCCCTTCATGTCGACCACGCCGGGGCCGCTGAGGGTGCCGTCCTGTTCGGTGACCGGCCAGTCGGTGAGGATGCCGGCGGGCCAGACCGTGTCGTGGTGGCCGACCACGAGCAGGTGCGGCAGGCTCTCGTCCCGCCCGTCCCACTGGAGGACCAGGTGGTCGCCGGCGGGGCCGGGTTCGCGCTGGACGGTGGCCCCGGTCGCACGGAACCCGGCGGCCAACTCCTCCGCGAGCGCGTCGAGTCGGGGTGCGTCGCCACTGGGGGATTCGATCCTGGCCAGGTCCGCGCAGCGTTTCCGGACCGCTCCGGCGAGGGTGCGGGCGCGGGTGGTGAGGGCCCGGGGCAGACCGGGAAGCGCGGCGGTGGGGCCGGGTTGGCCCTCGCTGTCGGGGACGGCCGGAGCGTGGGGGGCCGCTGCGGGGGGTGGCGCGGCGGCGGGTGCGGGGGTGGCCGGGGCGAGGGCGGTGCGGGCGGTCCTGGTCGGTTCGGCCGTGGTGACGGCGGAGGCCGGGGCGGTATTGGCGGGGGTGGTGCCGGTTCCGGTCGCGGGGGCTGCGGTGACTGCGGGTACGGCGGTGACTGCGGTGATCGTGCCGGCGGTGGCGCCGGCGGTGGCGCCTTGGGCTGCGCCCTGGTTGGTGACGCCTTGCGTGGTGGTGGCGGCAAGGGCGGTGGGAGCTACGGCGGTCGGGGCGGCCGTCGCGGTGGACGGGCGGACGGCTTGAGGACTCAACGCTCGCCTCCGCGGCCGCCGCCGGTATACAGCGGCCGGGCGGGTCGGCCGGACCAGGTCGCCGGGCGGACGGGCCCGGCCTCGACTGCGGGACAGCGGAGGGGGCCCTCCGGTCCAAATGCGCTGGAACGGCTGGGCGGCGTCTGTGGCATGTGCGTCCTCCTCGCTCGATCCGGTGGCCCCGATCGTCCCGGGGCCTCCGTGGACGGCGGCTTCCCTTACGGCGGGCGCAGAACCGCGCATCACCGCAGGGAAGCCGAGATGTGAGCCTAGAAGAACCGTTCGGTTTCCTGCGAGGTGGCCCTGCTCCCAGCGTGCCGGACCCGGGTCCCGCCCCGGTGCGCGGCCGCGGGACGCGGTCGGCGCACGGCGCGCGAATCTGGCCCGGCGCGCGGGCGCGGTCGCCGGATCGCGCCCACTTCCACCATGGACCCGGGCCGGGGGTTCGGCAGCGCGGGACGCCAAGGCGCGCCTTTTCCAAGCCAGATGGGTGATGGCGGATCGGTGGAGAGTACGGCGTGGCGCTGATCGGAAGCAGTCGGAGCGGGATGATTCGCCGCGAACGGTGGTGGATGCGGAGGAGTCTGGACGGAACGGTCGGAGCGGACCGGGGCACCGGTGATCGCGACCGTCGTCCGCCGCGGCGGACGACGGTTGGTCAGAGGGAGTCGCCGACCACACCCGCGTCCCGGGCGAGCAACGCCGCCTGGACGCGGTTGCCGACGCCCAGTCCGGTGAGGATCCGGCTGACGTGTGCCTTGACCGTGCTCTCGCGCATGCCGAGGGCGAGCGCGATCTCGGCGTTGGAGCGGCCGACGGCGAGTTCGCGCAGCACGTCGTTCTCGCGCGGGGTGAGGGCGGCCAACCGGCTGCGGGCGGACACCGCGCGCGGCGCACCGGTGCGGTGGTAGCGGTCGATGAGCCTGCGGGCGGCGGCCGGGTGGAGCATGCCCTGTCCGCCGGCGACGACGTGGACGGCGCGGGCGATCTCGGCCGGCGGGGTGTCCTTGAGCAGGAAGCCGTCGGCACCGGCGGCGAGGGCCCGGTAGACGTACTCGTCGAGGTCGAAGGTGGTGAGCGCGATGACGCGTGGGGCGTCGGTCAGCTCGCGCAGCCGGCGGGTCGCGGCGATGCCGTCGAGCCGGGGCATCCGGATGTCCATGAGGGCGACGTCGATGCGGTGCCGTCCGGCGAGTTCGACGGCCTCCAGACCGTCGGCGGCCTCGGCGACGACCGTGAGCTCCGGGTCCTGGGCGAGCAGGTCGACGAGCCCGAGCCGGACCAGCGCGTCGTCGTCGACCACCATCGTGCGGATCACGTCGCCTCACTCGGTGGGTTCGGGGGCGGGGGCACAGTTGGGGGCGGGGGCACGGTTGGGGGCGGGTCGGCCGGTCCGGGGCTCGGTGCCGTGCGGTCCGGCGGCCGTGCGGGCGGGCGGACCGGTGGCCGGTGCGGGGCGGGGAGGCGGGCGGAGAGGCGGAAGCCGCCGCTGCCGTCGGGCCCCGCGTCGAAGTACCCGCCGAGGGCGCCGACCCGTTCGCCCAGCCCCACCAGGCCGTAGCCACTGCCGGTGCAGGCACCGGACGGTGCCGGGTCGCCCGCGCCGTTGTGCACCTCGACGGTCGTGGCGGGCGCCCCGTACTGGACGCGGACGGTGACCGGCGCGGTGTGCGCGTACTTGCGCGCGTTGGTCAACGCCTCCTGGACGACGCGGTGCACGGCCAGCCGGTGGGTGGTCGGGATGCTCTCCGGGTCTCCGGCGAGGGCGAGTTCCACGCGCTGGCCCGCGTCGGTGGCCTCGCCGACGAGTTCGGCGAGGTCGCGCAGGGCGGGTGCGGCGACGGCCCTGGAGTCGGCGCGGCGGGAGGGCGGCACGTCGGCACCGGCGTGGTCGGACGGTGGCGGTGGCGGTGGCGGGGGCTGGGCAGCCCGCTCGGACGGGTCCGGCAGGACGGCCTGGACAGGTGGACCAGGTCGGCCGGGCGGTCCGGGTGGAGCCGCCCGAGCCGGTGAATCGGCCGGCTCCGACAGGTCGGGCCGGTCCGGCGGATCGGCGCGCAGGGCACCGAGGACGTCCCGCAGATCGTCGAGCGACCGGGCGGCCGTCGCCCGGAGCAGTTCCAGGCGGTGGGCGAGGCGCACGGGGTCGTCCGCCACGGTGCCGGCGCGGGCCTGGTCGCGCAGCACGCCGGCGTGCAGCACGAGGAGGCTGAGCCGGTGGGCGAGGACGTCGTGCATCTCGCGGGCGATCCGGGCGCGTTCGGCGGCGCGGGCCTGCTCGGCGCGCAGCTCGCGTTCGCGGCGCAGCGCGTCGACCTTGGCGTGCAGGGTGCGGATCAGCGCGCGACGGCCGTGCAGCCACAGGCCGAGGGAGACGGCGGCGACCTCGACCAGGAGTTGGGACCCGGTGATGCCGGCCCAGCCGATGACGGAGTCGGCGCGGACCACGCTGAGCGCCGCGGTCACGGCTCCGGCGGCGAGGGCCGGGCCGGTGCGGCCCGTCGCGGCCAGGTGGAAGACGCTGAACAGGCTGGGGAAGGCGCGGTTGAGCAGCCCGCCGACCAGGACGGGCAGCACCGCGGCGGCGACCGGTTGGCGGCGGGCGAGGAGGAGGGAGAGCGAGGCGAGGGCGGCGCCGGCGACTCGCAGCGGGCGCAGGGGCAGGTCGGGGCTGAGCCACTGGGCTGCGCTCTCTTCGAGGGCGAGCACGAGGACGGTGGCGAACAGGAGCGATTCGATCAGCCGGTTGCGGCCGGGGGCGTACCAGCCGAGGAGCATGGTGCGTCCGGGGCGCGGCGCCTCCGGTGGGTGAACCGGCCAGAACAGGCGAACGGACCGGGACAGGCGGGGCGGGCGGGCCGGGTGGGTCGGGCGGGCCGGGTGGGGCGTACGTGTCAGGTGATCGGTGGTCATCCGGTCCTCCCTTCCATGGCGGTTCAGGGTCCTGATGCTACGGCGTGGCGGTGGGCCGTGGCCCCTGACGAACGACCAGTGACACCCTCGACTTTCGTCGGGGGTGCGGGCGGTCGGTCGGCCGATTCCGGGAGGTCGGGACGTCTTTAGCTTCAGGGTCATGACGACCGATCAGCTCCGTCCCGGCCCTGCTCCCGATCCTGCTCCCGACCCCGATCCGGTCCCCCGTTCCGCGGTCTCCTCCGCCGCTCCCCGACCGGGTGGCGGCGAGGGCTGGTTCTTCCTCTCCGAGGCGCTGCGCACCTTCCGGCTGACGGGCGCGGTGGCGCCGAGCGGGGCGGATCTGGTGAACGCGCTGATCGTCCCGGCGACGAGCCGTCCGGACCGGCCGATCTCGGTGCTGGAGGTCGGGGCCGGGACGGGGGCGGTGACCCGCCGGCTGGTGCGGGTGCTGCGGGCGGGCGACCGGCTGCACGCGGTGGAGTCCAACCCCCGGTTCGCGCAACGGCTCCGGGCGGATCCGGAGCTGGCGCGGCGCGGGCCCGAGCTGGGGCTTCGGGTGTCGGAGTGCCGGGTGCAGGACCTCCCGGAGGCCAGCGCGGCGCGGCCGGACGGCAGCGGCGACGGGGCCGGCGGCGGAACCGGCGCGGCCGCCGAGCGGTACGACGTGATCGTGTCGGGTCTGCCGTTCACCAACTTCGAACCGGCGGAGGTCCGGCGCATCCTCGACCTCTATCTGCGGCTGTTGCGGCCCGGCGGCGAGCTGACGTACTTCGGCTATCTGGGGACGTCGGCGGCGCGGCTGGTGACCTCGGGGCCGCGCCGGGGTGCGCGGCACCGGGCGGTGGTGCGGTTGCTGCGGCGGTTCGAGCAGGAGTACGGACTGGGGAGCCGGACGGCGTGGCGGAACGTTCCGCCGGCGCGGGCGTACCTGCTGCGCGCACCGGGCGGGGTCCGGGACGCGGCGGCGGGCGGGGCGGCGGGCGGGGCGGCGGCCCCCGCTCGATGATGGACCGGGGCCGTCGGCCGCGGCTCCGTGGCGAACAGTGGTGGCAAGCAGTGAGGAGTCCGCACATGACGGTCACGATCCGTGACGCCGAGGGCGCGAGCCGGTTCGAGGCCTGGGTGGACGACACCCTGGCCGGGTTCGCGGAGTACCTGCGCAGCGACGAGCTGGTCGTGTACCCGCACACGGTGGTCGAGCCGGCGTACGAGGGACAGGGCATCGGCAGCACGCTGGCGCGCGCCGCACTGGACGACGCGCGGGCACGGGGGCTGGCGGTGCTGGCGACGTGCCCGTTCATCAAGGCATGGATGCTGCGGCACCCCGAGTACGTCGACCTGGCGTACGAGAACCGGAGCCGGGTGAGCGACTGAGGCGTCGACGGACGGCCGGCGAGGCGGGGTCCCCCGGTCACCGGTAACAGCTGACGACTGACAACTGACAGATTTCAGATGACAGATAACAGATGACAGATTTTGAAATCTGTCAGCACCGGGACGCTGCGCCGCGCCGCCGTCCACCCCGTCGACGTGGTCGGCGCGCAGACGGCGCGGCCCACAACCTCCGGCTCGTCGAGGCCCCGCCGGCGGTCGCCGCCGATCGGATCGCCACCGTCGCGCAGCTCGCGACCGCCCGGGTCGCCCCGCGCCGGGAGAACCTGGTCCCCCTGGTCGGCGCCCGGCGCCGAGACCGGCCCGCCGAGGCGCTCGGCGCGCCGGACGTCCCCCTCACCGAGGCCGACCTCCCGGCCGTCAAGACGGCGGTACCCGCCGGATCCGCGACCGGGGAACGGTACGCTGCCGCCCGGATGGCCCATCTCGACAGCGAGCGCTGAGCCGCGGCCCCGCCCGCGGCGGGCACCCCGTCACGGGCGGGGCCGTCCGCACCCGCACCGCCTCGCACCGCCCCGCGTCACCTCCACCACCCGCACGACCCACACGACCCGCCGACGGCCGCCGCTCCGGCCGACCGCCCGTCCGCCGCACCCGGCGGGCGGACGCCTCACCCGTAAGGACGAACCGCCCCGTGGCCACGGACAGCGCACTCACCACCGAACAGATCCTGAGCGCGACGGAGGACGCCCTCAGGCGGTTCGGTTCCACCAAGGCCACCGTCGTCGACGTCGCCCGCACCCTCGGCGTCAGCCACGGCAGCGTCTACCGCTTCTTCCCGAGCAAGGCGGCGCTGCGCGAGGCCGTCACCCAGCGCTGGCTCGCCCAGGCCCACGACGACCTGCGCTTCATCGCCATCGAGCCCGGCCCGGCCGCCGAACGCCTGCACCGGTGGCTGACCACGCTGTTCACCGCCAAGCGCAAGAAGGCCCTCGACGACCCGCAGCTCTTCGCGACCTACCTGACGCTGGCCGGCGAGGCGAGCCACGTCGTCGACGGCCACCTGACGGCGCTGGTCGACCAGATCGGCCAGATCGTCCAGGACGGCATCCAGACCGGCGAGTTCCGGCACACGCCGGTCAACGCGACCGCCCGCGCCGTGCTCGAGGCGACCGCCCACTTCCACGACCCCGCCCACGCGTCCGGCTGGTCGGACCCGGCGGTCGAGGACCGCTTCGAGGCCGTCCGCAAGCTCGTCCTGCGCGGCCTGGCGGCCGACGCCTGACCACTCCCGTCCCGGCGCGGGCAGCCCGGGGCGGCACGATAGCCGCTGGCCACCGCCCGCGCCCGGCCGGCGGACTGGCGCACGACGAACCGATCCCCTCGGAGCCCCGCTCGGAGAACGACATGCGCACCACCGGCCCGGGGCCCGGCCCCGCCACCGGCCCGACCCCCGGCCCCGCCCTCGACAGTCTGCAGGGCCTCGCCCTCGGCGACGCGTTCGGCGACCGCTGGTTCGCCGTCCCCGTCGACGAGGCGCCCGTCGCGCTCGCGGCCCGGCTGGCCCGGCCCGCGCCGTGGCACTGGACGGACGACACCGCCATGGCGATCGTCCTGCTCCGCCACCTGCGCACCCGCGGCGAGGTCCACCAGGACGCGCTGGCCCGGGAGTTCGCCGCCGAGTACACCCGCGAGCACGGCCGCAAGTACGGGCCGTCGATGCACCGCGTGCTGCGCGAGATCCACGCCGGCGCCGACTGGCGCGCGGTCACCTCGGGCCAGTTCGGGGGCCAGGGCTCGTACGGGAACGGCGCGGCGATGCGGGTGGCGCCGCTCGGCGCGTGGCTCGCCCACGACCTCGGCGCCGTCGCCCGCCAGGCCGAACTCCAGGCCCGCACCACGCACTTCCACCCGGAGGCGGTCGCCGGTGCGGTCGCCGTCGCGCTGGCGGCCGCCCTCGCCACGCGCAGCCGTGGAGGGGACGCTCCGGCGAGAGCGGAGCTGCTCGACGAGGTCGCCGGCCGGCTGCCGGAGAGCGACGTGCGCTCCGGCCTGCGGATCGCGGCCCGGCTGCCGGCCGGCACCTCCGTCCGGCACGCGGCGCACGTCCTCGGCTCGGGGGCGCGGATCTCGGCGCCGGACACGGTGCCGTTCGCCCTGTGGTCCGCCGCCGGGCACCCGGACTCCCTGCCCGACGCCCTCTGGCACACCCTGGAGGGCTGGGGCGATATGGACACCACCACCGCCATCGCCGGCGGCGTGGTCGCCGCCCGCACCGGGACCGCCGGGGTGCCCGCCTCCTGGCTGGCCGCCCGCGAGGAGCTGCCGCCCGACCTCCTGGCCGGCTGACCGGCACCCTCACCTGCCCGTACGGACGGGCCGGCCGCGCATCCCGCGCGGCCGGCCCGGATCCGTCGCCCTCGCCCCGTCCTCAGTCCTTCTCCCGCTTCAGTCCTTCTCCCGCCTCAGTCCCTCGAGTGGCCGAAGACGATCCGGTAGAGGATCAGCAGCACCAGCGCGCCGCCGATCGCGGACGCCCAGGTCGCCAGGTCGAAGAAGTGGGCCGTCACCTCTCGGTGCAGGAACTTCGAGGAGATCCAGCCGCCGACGAACGAGCCGGCGATGCCGATCAGGGTGGTCACCACCGCGCCACCCGGGTCCCGGCCCGGCAGCAGCAGCTTGGCCAGGGCCCCGGCCACCAGACCCAGCACGATCCATGCGACGAAGCTCATCCGCGCCCTCCCGCCCTCCGGTCCGTACGGCGGCCCCGTGCACGCCGTACTGCCTGCAAGGACGCCACTCCGCCGTCCGGCGGTTCCCGCCGCACCTACCCCGCTGGCGGGGCGGCTGGCGCGGCGTCCTTCTCCGGACCCGGCTACCCCGCGATACTGCGCCCATGCGCATCCTGATCGCCACCGCCGGCTCACGGGGCGACGTCGCCCCCTTCACCGGGCTCGGCGCCCGCCTCGGCGCGGCCGGCCATCAGGTGGCGCTCGCCACCCACACGACCTTCGCCGACTCCGTGCGCGCCGCCGGACTGGAGTTCCGCCCGCTGCCCGTCGACCCGCGCGCCGAACTCGCCTCCACCGGCGGCAGGCGACTCCTGCGCACCGGGACAGGACCGCTCGGCATCATCCAGCTGTCCCGCCTGGCCCGGAGGTTCATGCCCGCCCTCGGCGCGGGCATCGCCGCCGCGACCGAACCGGGCGCCGACCTCCTGCTCACCTCCAGCACCACGGCCGAGCTCGGCCAGGTCGTCGCCGAGGCCGCGGGCATCCCGAACATCGCCCTCAACCTCCAACCACTCACTCCCACCCGCGAGTTCGCCCCGGCCGTCACCGGAACCCGCTCCCTCGGCGGGCCCGGCAACCTGCTCGCCGGCCACGCCGTCCAGGCCGCCGTCGACCGCCTCTTCGCCCCGGCCGTGCGCGGCCTACGACGCCAACTCGGCCTGCCGCAGCGCTCCGTGGCGCACGCCCGCCGCCACCGCACCGTGCTGCACGGCTTCTCGCCACGGGTCGTCCCGCGCCCCGCCGACTGGCACCCGTCCCACCAGGTCACGGGCTACTGGTGGCCGGCCACCGACCCCGGATGGCAACCCCCGCACCGTCTCCTGGACTTCCTCGCCGCCGGACCCCCGCCCGTCTACATCGGCTTCGGCAGCCTCGTCGTCCCCGATCCCGAACGCCTCACCGCCACCGTCCTCGCCGCCGTCCGCGCGGCCCGCGTCCGCGCCGTCCTCCAGTCCGGCTGGAGCGGCCTCGCCGCACCCGACGGCCACGAGGACGTCCTCACCATCGGCGACACCCCGCACGAATGGCTCCTCCCCCGCATGGCCGCCACCGTCCACCACGCGGGCGCGGGCACCACCGCCGCCACCCTGCGCGCCGGCATCCCCACCGTCCCCGTCCCCGCCCAACTCGACGCCCCCTTCTGGTCCGCCCGCCTCACCCGCCTCGGCACCTCCCCCGGCCCCGTCCCGCTCCCCCAGCTCACCCCCACCCGCCTCGCCACCGCCATCCGCCGAGCCCTCGACACCCCCCACCACCGCACCCGCGCCCAATCCATCGCCGCCGTCCTGAAGACGGAGGACGGCCCCGCCCGCGTCCTCGCCACAATCGCCCGCCTCGCCGGATAGCCCGTCCTGGCGGTGGCGCCGGTACCGGGAATACGAGCAGTGCCCGATCCGAGGGACGTTGGAGATACCGCCTCACCCACGCAACGAAGCCCAGCTCACGAACTCTGCTCCGCACCCGTGCGGGGTCGCCCCAGCGGCCGGACGACGAGGGAGACACCATTGGAGCTGCGACCAGGTCGACGTCGGATTCTGGGCGGAGTCGCCGCGGCTGCTCTGGCAGGCGCGCTCCCTGCCGCCGGACAGGCCTTCGCGCGGGGCGGAGTCGAGACCGAGGAAGGACTCGCCGACCGACTGCGCGCACTTGAGCAGGCGCATTCGGCGCGGTTGGGGGTCTTCGCGCGCGACACGGTCACCCGCCCCCGACCGCCACCGCCTGACCAGCTGGCTGTTGAGCAACACGACCGGCGCCAACCGCCTTCGCGCCGGCCTGCCGAAGGACTGGACCGTCGCGGAGAAGACGGGCACCGGCGGCTACGGCACCACCAACGACGTCGGCATCACCTGGCCCCCACGCCGCGGACCGATCACACTCGCGGTCCTGTTTACCAAACCCGAGCCCACCGCACCCGCCGACGAGCGGCTACTGGCAGAGACGGCCTCCCTGATCGCGACCGCACTCACCTGAGCGCCAGCTGCAACAGCTGGCCACCTCGCGTTCGAACCTTGCCCCACCGCTTCACCGAGCACGCGCTGCTCGCATCCCGGACTCGACCTGCTCCCCGCGCATGCGGGCTTGGCAGTACCGACGAGTACAGGAGAACCCAACACGACCGCCGCCGGCTCGCCGAGGGATCGGCTCGGCGCGAACGGCTTGCCCGAGCTTCGCTGTGCAATGTCAGGGCGGCTCCACCGAACAGCGTTGTCCGGGCGAAGAAGGCTTCAACGCTACTGTGCAGAAGCCGAGTTGGTATCGATCTTGATGTGCCCGAGGGTGATCTTCGGCTCGTGATCCGACTCTCCGTCAGATCACTTCAGCGAGCGAGCGCCCACGCCTCTCCGCCGACTTCCCGTCCAAACGAGGACGGCCGGGCCCACTGCTCCTGCGAAGAACAATGGCGGCCCCGGCCTACCCTCCATCGAAGGAGTGCCTTGATGGCGACTCGTACGGCCCAACGCCCGCAAGATCAAAAGCTCATCACAGCCCTCGCGGCCCTGCTGGCAGCCTGCGTGTCAGCAGGGATGGGATCCGGCGAAGCCGTCGACGTCGGCATCCCCGTCGTGGTAGCCGTGGTGGTCGTGTCCGTCATCGTTACGGCCACCATCCGCGCCATCGCCCCTCACAGCAGGCGCCGGCAGAACCGCCGCTGAGACAGCGGGTGTGCGCACCGCGAACAGCGGTGCGCGCACCCGGCGGCCGGGGGCACCGGCAGCAGCGCGCCGCGATCGGTCACCTCCGTGCAGGACCGTTCACTTCTGATCTTCCGAGCCCCTAGGAGCAGCGCCCGTGTTGAATGACGGCGTGACTGGAGCGTCTTCCGGTCCGGGGCTCTCCGCGCGGTTGTCCGATGCCGCTCGTGCCGTCTGGGCCAAGTCCGACAAGGACACCGGTGGGTGGTTGCCGCTGTGGCGGCACATGGCGGACAGTGGGGCTGTCGCGGGGCGGTTGTGGGACGAGTGGCTTCCGAGGAACGTGCGGGAGTTGATCGCCGGGGCGGTCGGAGGCGATCACGGGCGGGCGCGGGAGCTCGCGGTGTGGTTGGCGGCCACGCATGACATCGGGAAGGCGACGCCCGCGTTCGCGTGTCAGGTCGACGGGCTCGCCGACCGGATGCGGGAAGCCGGGCTGGCGATGCACGACCAGAGGCGGTACGGCGACGACCGGCGGATGGCGCCGCACGGGCCGGCCGGTCAACTGCTGCTCCAGAAATGGCTGGTGGAACGGCACGGCTGGGCCCGCCGTACCGCCGGGCAGTGGGCGGTGGTGGCCGGCGGGCATCACGGCGTGCCGCCGGGCCACGGCCAGCTGCACGCGCTCGAACTTCGCGAGGACCTGCTCCGCACCCCGGGAAAGAGCGAACCGCTGTGGCGCAGCGTGCAGTTCGAGATTCTCGACGCGTGCACGGAGGTACTCGGGGCCGCCGGTCCGCTGGATGCCATCAGGGACGTCAGGCTGCCGCAGCCGGTGCAGGTGCTCCTGACCGGCGTCGTCATCATGGCCGACTGGATCGCCAGCAATCCGGATCTCTTTCCGTACTTCCCCGAGGACCGGCCCCGCTCGGAGGAAGAGCGCATCGAATCGGCGTGGGACGGACTACAGTTGCCGCCCGCCTGGGAGGCGGAGGAATCCCTCCTCGACGCAGCCGATCTGATGAGCGCGCGGTTCGATCTGCCGCCGGGCAGCGCGCCACGCCCCGTGCAGGAGGAGGCCGTCCGGCTGGCGCGCGAGCTGCCCGTGCCGGGGCTGCTGGTGATCGAGGCGCCGATGGGCGAGGGGAAGACCGAGGCGGCGCTCGCCGTCGCCGAGATCTTCGCCGCCAGGACCGGCGCGGGCGGGTGCTACGTCGCGCTGCCGACCCGCGCGACCGCCAACGCGATGTTCCCCCGCCTCACCGCATGGCTGGACCACCTGCCCGCCGACGGTGACCGGACCGTCTTCCTCGCCCACGCGAAGGCGGCGCTCAACGACGAGTACGCCGGCATGATGGCCGCCGACCGCCGCCGGATCGCGGCCGTGGACGTCGACGGCCCCAAGGCCTCCGGCCACCGCGCACAGCGGAAGAACGCCGGACTGATCGCCCACCAGTGGCTGCGGGGGCGCAAGAAGGGCATGCTCGCGTCCTTCGCGGTCGGCACGATCGACCAGGTGCTCTTCGCCGGCCTCAAGAACCGGCACCTCGCACTGCGCCATCTCGCGCTCGCCGGCAAGGTCGTCGTGATCGACGAAGTGCACGCCAACGACGCCTACATGAACACCTACCTGGAGCGGGTGCTCGCCTGGCTCGGCGCGTACCGGGTGCCGGTGGTGATGCTGTCGGCCACCCTGCCGGCCTCCACCCGGCGTGCCCTGGTCCGGGCGTACTGCGGGACGGGCGACGACGGGCAGGTGCCGGCCAACGCCGGCTATCCACTGCTCACCGCCGTCGCGCCGGGACACCCGCCCCTGACCCGCCGCCCCGCCGCCGACGCCGCCCGGCGGACGTCCGTCCGCCTCGAACCGCTGGACGACGACCTCACCTCGCTCACCGACCGCTTGGCGACGGAACTCGCCGACGGCGGCTGCGCCTTGGTGATCCGCAACACCGTCGACCGGGTCCTGGAGGCCGCCGAGCGGCTGCGCGAGCGGTTCGGGGACGACGCCGTCACCGTCGCGCACGCGCGTTTCGTCGACCTCGACCGGGCCCGGAAGGACGACGGTCTGCTGGCCCGGTTCGGACCCGACGGGGACCGGCCGCGCGGGCCGCACGTCGTCGTCGCCAGCCAGGTGGCCGAGCAGTCGCTCGACGTCGACTTCGACATCATGGTGACGGACCTGTGCCCGGTCGACCTGATGCTCCAGCGCGTGGGCCGCCTGCACCGCCACCGGCGCGGAGCGGGGCAGAGCGCCCGGCCGGCGGGACTTCGGACGGCGCGCTGCCTGGTCACCGGCGTGGATTGGGCAGCGCAGCCCCACCCCGCCCCCGTCAGGGGCTCGGCCTCCGTCTACGGCGTGCACCACCTCCTGCGGTCGGCGGCCGTGCTGTGGCCGCACCTGGCGGACGGAGCGCCCCTCTCGCTCCCGGACGGCATCGACGCGCTCGTCCAGCGCGCCTACGGCGACGAGCCGCTCGGCCCGCCCTCGTGGAGCGAGGCGATGACCGAGGCGGCGCGGGCGCAGCGCCTCGCCGACGCCCAGCAGGCGGCGCGCGCCGAGGTGTTCCGGCTGGACGAGGTGCGCCCGCCGGGGCGGTCGCTGGTGGGCTGGCTGGACGCCGGGGTCGGCGACGTGGACGACCGTCGGCCCGGTCGGGCCCAGGTGCGCGACGGGGACGAGAGCCTGGAGGTGATGGTGGCGATGCGCCGTGCGGACGGCAGGCTCACCACCCTCCCCTGGCTGGACAGGGGGCGCGGCGGCCTGCCGTTGCCGACCGAGACCGTGCCCACGTGGAACGCCGCCCAGGCCCTGGCGGCGAGCAGTATGCGGCTCCCCTACCACTTCTCCAAGCCCTGGGTGATCGACAAGGCGATCGGCGAGCTGGAGCAACTGTTCGTCCCCGCCTGGCAGGTCAAGGAGTGTCCGCAGCTCGACGGCGAGCTGGTGCTGCTGCTCGACGAGGAGGGCCGGGCCGAACTGGCGGGATTCGAGCTGGAGTACAACCCGAGCGACGGTCTGGCGGTGCATCCGGCCGGAGCCCGTGATGTGAGGTAGGTGAAGAGCGTGCCCTCGTTCGACCTGGTGTCCCGCCCCTGGCTGCCGGTGCAGCGACTGGACGGGACGACCGCCGAGTTGTCGCTGCGCGAGGTGTTCGCCGAAGCGGCGACGCTGCGCCGGCTGGTCGGGGACGTGCCGACGCAGGAGTTCGCGCTGATGCGGCTGCTGCTGGCGATCCTGCACGACGCGCTGGAAGGGCCGGCGCTGCTGGAGGACTGGGAGGAGCTCTGGGAGGATCCCGACTCCTTCGCCGCCGTCGGCCGCTACCTGGACCGCCACCGCGAACACTTCGACCTGCTGCACCCGAGGACCCCGTTCTACCAGGTCGCGGATCTGCGTACCGAGAAGGACGAAGTCGCCTCGCTGAACCGGCTGGTGGCCGACGTGCCCAACGGAGACCCGTTCTTCTCGATGCGGATGCCGTCCGTCGAGCGGCTCTCCTTCGCCGAGGCGGCGCGCTGGCTGGTGCACGCGCATGCCTTCGACACCTCGGGGATCAAGTCCGCCGCAGTGGGCGACGGTCGGGGGAGGAACGGGAAGGTGTACCCGCTCGGCACGGGATGGGCCGGCGGCCTCGGCGGTGTCCTCGCCGAGGGGGACGACCTGCGGGAGACCCTCCTGCTCAACCTGGTGGCCGCGGACACCCCCGGGGCCCGCTTCCGCCCCGAGGACCGGCCGGCCTGGCGGCGCGGGCCGTACGGCGCCGAGCAGGACCGGGAGGTGGCCGACCCTACGCAGCGCCCCTCCGGCCCGCGCGACCTGTACACCTGGCAGTCGCGTCGGATCCGCCTGCACCACGACGGGAGCGCGGCGACCGGGGTGGTGCTCTCGTACGGGGATCCGCTCGCGCCACACGACCGCCGCTTCACCGAGCCGCTGTCCGGCTGGCGGCGCAGTCGCCCCCAGGAGAGGAAGCTGGGCCGGACGCCGGTGTACCTTCCGCGTCAGCACGACCCGGCCCGCTCGGCCTGGCGCGGCCTGCCGGCCCTCCTGGAGTCGCGGGTGACTCCCGTGGACGGGAGGAAGGGCGAGCCGCCGGAGACCCAGACCCCGTTGGTCCTGGAGTGGGTGGCCAGGCTGTCCGTCGACGGGGCGCTGGACAGCGGGCGGTTGATCCGCGCGCGGACCGTGGGCGTGGTCTACGGGACCCAGCAGTCGGTGATCGACGAAGTCCTGGACGACGGTGTCACGCTCGCGGTGATCCTCCTGCACGAGGGCGATTCGGCCTACCGGCAGGACGCCGTGAGCGCGGTGAGGGACGCGGAGGGTGGTGTGCGGGCGCTCGTCGATCTCGCGGTCGGCCTCGCCCAGGCCGCCGGGACGGAGGCCGACGGGCCCAAGGCCGTGGTGGCCGAGCGCGGCTACGCCGAACTCGACGGCCCCTTCCGCCTCTGGCTGCGGGAGTTGGGTCGGCGCACCGATCCCGGTCAGGCCCTTGCGGAGTGGCGGCTCGACGCCCGGCGCATCCTCGGCGCGCTGGGCGCGGAGCTGGTGGACACCGCTCCGCGGGCGGCGCGGGAGGGCCGGGTGGTGGTGCGCCGGAACGGCGGACGGATCTGGCTCAACGACACCCTGGCCTTCCTGTGGTTCCGCTCCGCGCTGGCCAGGGCCCTCGCCGGCCCGACGCCGCCGGAGGCCCCCGGCGGGAACGACGACGACTCCCTGGAGAACGACGACCGATGACCACCGCCCCCGTCCCCTCCCCCCGCCGCGACGGCCTCGGCCGGGCGGGCGGGGCGACGCACGACCACGTGAGCCAGTTGCAGCGCGGCTACCGCGCCGACGAGTCCCGTTCCGTCGCCCGGGTCGCGCAGATCCGGCGCGGCGCGGGCCGGCGGATCGGCGACCTGCCCGAACTCTGGGGCCTGACCGGCCTGGAGCGGCTCTACCCGAAGGGGCGGACCGGGCCGTCGGACGCCCTCGCCGAGAACGCGATGCACACGGCGGTGACCCTGTGGTCGCTGCACCAGCAGTCGCACCGCGACGCCGGGATGCATCGCCCCGGCGGGCCGCAACTCGGGAGTGCGGTGCGACAGTTGATGCCGATCGACGACATCGACGAGCCGCTGCGCAAGCGGTTCGTCCGGGCGGGCTCGGCGCCGACCTTCGACATCCTCGCGCAGCGGCTGCGGGAGATCGTGCTGCTGCTGCGCCGCGCGGCCGTCCCGCTCGACTACGGGCTGCTCGCCGACCAGCTGAACCGGTGGCAACTGCCTACCCACCGGGGCGAGGTGAACCGCTCCTGGGGGCGCGGCTTCCACGCCTACCGGCCCTCGAAGGACACCGACGGAGCGTCCGCCGCCGACACCGCCACCGAATCCCCCGACACCGACACCGACACCGACAAGGACGAATCGTGAGCACCCGCACCATTCTGGACGTCCACATCCTGCAGACCGTCCCGCCGAGCAACCTCAACCGGGACGACACCGGCTCGCCCAAGACGGCCGTGTACGGCGGGGTGCGGCGGGCGCGGGTGTCCAGCCAGGCGTGGAAGCGGGCGACCCGCCGGGCGTTCGAGGGCCTGCTGGACCCGGCGGAGCTGGGAGTGCGCACCAAGAAGGTGGCGGAGCTGCTGGCGGAGCGCATCACCGCGCTGGGCGTGGAGCTGAAGGAGCCGGAGGCGTGGCAGGCGGCGGCCGACACGATCAGCGCCGCGACCGGCGCGAAGGTGGAGCCGCCGAAGCGCAAGGCGAGGGCCGCCGAGGCCGACGACCCGGCGCCGGAGTCCTCGTACCTGATGTTCCTCAGCAGCCGCCAGCTCGACGCGCTCGCCGCGCTCGCCGCCGAGGGGCTGAAGGAGTCCGGCGGGCTGAAGGAGTTCTTCAAGGACAAGGAGAACAAGGCGCGGGCCCGTGAGGCGGCCAACTCCCGTCACTCGGTGGACATCGCGCTGTTCGGCCGGATGGTCGCGGACGCCTCGGACATCAACGTGGACGCCGCCGCGCAGGTGGCCCATGCGATCAGTGTGCACGCGGTGGAGAACGAGTCGGACTACTACACGGCGGTGGACGACCAGCGGGCCGAGGACGAGCCCGGCGCCGGGATGATCGGCACGGTGGACTTCAACTCGGCGACGCTGTACCGCTACGCGGCCGTGGACGTGGACCGGCTGGGGGAGAACCTCGGGGACGGGCTGCGCGCGGACGAGGCGGCGGGTGTGCCGGTGCGGCGGGCGGTGGAGGCGTTCGTCGAGGCGTTCGTGACGTCGATCCCGACCGGCAAGATGAACACCTTCGCCAACCAGACCCTCCCGGACGCGGTGATCGTCAAGGTCCGCTCCGCCCGGCCGATCAGCTTCGCCGGGGCGTTCGAGGAGGCCGTCCAGGCCGGCGGCGACGGCCTCACCGGTGGCCATGTGGCGGGCGCCTGCGCGCAGTTGGCCGCCTACGTGCCGGAGGTGGAGCGGGCCTTCGGCGCCGTGACCGAGGACAGCTGGGTGCTGCGGGTCGGCGGGCGGACGTCCGCCCTCGGCGGGCTCGGTGCCGAGGTGGGGCTCGGCGAGCTGGTCTCGGCGGTCGGCGCGGCGGTGGCGAAGCGGCTCGCGGGGTCGGCCGGGTGAGCGTGCTGCTGCTGCGGCTGGCCGGTCCCCTGCAGTCCTGGGGTTCCTCCGCCCGGTTCGCCCGGCGGACCACCGAGCCGGCGCCGACGAAGAGCGGGGTGCTGGGGATGCTCGCCGGCGCGCTGGGGCGGGACCGGGGGGACGACCTCACCGACCTGGCCGCGCTGCGGTTCGGGGTGCGCACCGACCAGCCGGGCACCCGGATCCGGGACCTCCAGACGGCCCACCACGGGGACACCGACAAGGCCATGCCGCTGTCCGAGCGCTTCTACCTCGCGGACGCGGTGTTCGTGGCGGCCGTGGAGGGCCCGGACGCGGCGGTGGACGAGCTGGCGGCGGCGCTGCGCGCGCCGGTGCACCTGCCGTACCTGGGCCGCCGCTCGTGTCCGCCGAGCGGACCGGTGGACCTGGGGGTGCGGTGGGAGGCGGGGCTGCGGTCGGCCCTGGAGCGGGAGCCGTGGCAGGCGGCGTCCTGGTACCGGGCGCGGCACCACGCGGCCTCGGTGGCGCTGCCGGTCCGGGCGGACGCCGAACCGGCCGAGCAGCCGCGGGCGGACCTGCTGCGGGACCTGCCGCTGAGCTTCGACCCCCGGCACCGCCGCTACGCGCTGCGCGGGGTGGTCTCCTTCGTCGTCAACGCGCCGACGCTCGTTCCCGATCACGATCCGACGGCCCACCTGGACCTCCTATGACCAACGGGAATCCGCCTGACATGTTCCTCACCCGCCTTCGCGTCAACACCGCCCGCGCCGGGGCCCGGCGGTTGCTCTCCTCGCCGCAACTGCTGCACGGCGCCGTGATGGCATCCTTCGCCGAACTTCCGGCGGCGCCCGCCCCGGCGGCGTCCGCCCCGGCGGACGCGGCGCCCCGCGTGCTGTGGCGGATCGACCACAACGCCCGCGCCGAGGTGCTGCTCCACCTGGTGAGTCCGCAGCGGCCCGATCTCACCCACCTGGTGGAGGAGGCCGGCTGGCCGACCACCGGCGGCTGGCAGACCTTCGACTACGGCGCGTTCCTGTCCACCATCGCCGCCGGGTCGACGTGGGCGTTCCGCCTGACGGCGAACCCCGTGCACAGCATCCGCCGCTCCCCCGACGAGCCGACCAAGCGGACGGCCCACCTCACCCAGCGCCACCAGGCGGGCTGGCTGCTGAAGCAGCAGGAGCGGGCCGGCTTCACCGTCGTCGAGAAGGCGCCGGAACGCCGGCTGCTGGCGCAGGGGGACGAGCACGAGCTGGTCGTGCACCGGCAGCGCAGCGTGTCCTTCGGCAAGAACGACCGGGTGCACGCCGGGCGCCACAAGGTCACCCTGGTGACCGCGACCTACGACGGCCGGCTGCGCGTCACCGACCCGGACGCGCTGCGCCGTACCCTCACCGCGGGGCTGGGCAAGGCGAAGGCGTACGGGTGCGGGCTGATGACGCTCGCGCCGGTGCGGGGGTGAACGGGGTGGCCGCGACTCCGGCGAGCAGGCCGGTCTCCTCTCCCCGGGAGCTGACCCGGATCGGCGACCGGGTCTCGTTCCTGTACCTGGAGCGGTGCACGATCCACCGAGAGGACAACGCGATCACCGCCACCGACGAGTCCGGCGTGCGGTACATCCCGTCCGCGACGCTCGGGGTGCTGCTGCTCGGACCGGGCACCCGGGTGACGCACCAGGCGATGAGCGTGCTCGGCGAGTGCGGCGCGGGCGTGGTCTGGGTGGGCGAGCACGGTGTGCGCTACTACGCGGGCGGCCGGGCGCTGACCCGTTCGGCCGGGCTGATGGAGGCGCAGGCGACGGCGTGGGCGAACCGGCGCCACCGGCTGGACGTGGCGCGGGAGATGTACCGGCTGCGGTTCCCCGAGGCGGATCCGGCGGGCCTGACCAGACGCGGGATGCTCGGCGGGGAGGGTGACCGGCTCAGGGCCGTCTACCGGGCGGAGGCGGCGCGGACGGGCGTGCGCTGGGTGCGGCGCGAGTACGACCGGGGCGACTTCGCGGCCGGCGACGCGCCGAACCAGGCGGTGACGGCGGCCGCGCAGTGCATGTACGGGATCGCGCACTCGGTGGTGGTGGCGCGGGGTGCTCGCCGGCCCTGGGGTTCGTGCACTCGGGCAACGAGCGGTCGTTCGTGATGGACGTGGCGGACCGCTACAAGGTGGAGTTCGGCATCCCGGCGGCGTTCGACGCGGCCGCGGAGGGGCCGCAGGACGTGGCGGGGCGGACCCGGCGGGCGCTGCGCGAGCGGATCCGGGCGGGCGGACTGCTGGAGCGGGCGGTCGCGGAGATCCGGGGCCTGCTGGCGCCGTACCGGCGGGCGGAGGAAGCCGGGCACAACGGCGACGGCGGCAACGGCGACGGGACCGGGGACAGGGACGGGGACGGGGACCGCGACACCGTCCGGCTGCTCACCGACCGGGACGGCACGGTCGCGGGCGGGCGCAACCACGGCGGCGAGGTGGTCTGGTGATCACCCTGGTGCTCGCGGACTGCCCGGCCGGGCTGCGCGGGCTGCTGACCAGGTGGCTCACCGAGATCTCGCCGGGCGTCTTCGTCGGCGATCCGTCGGCGCGGATCCGTGAGGTGCTGTGGGAGGAGGTGCGGACGTACCGGGGCCGCGGGCGGGCCGTCCTCACCTACAGCACGGACACGGAGCAGGGCTTCGCGTTCGCGACGCACGAGCACCGGTGGCACCCGGTGGACCACGACGGACTGACGCTGATCCACCGCCCGGTGGACCGCCCGGCACCGGCGCCCCGCGGCGGGCCGCCGGCGGACGGGGCCGCGAGCGGGTGGAGCAAGGCCGCCAGGCGGCGCCGGTTCGGGGGCCGTTAGGCCCACCGGGCTCCCCCAACCAGCGGTCGGCGGTGGTCGGCGGTGGCGCGCATCGGGAGTATTGTGATGCCCCGTCACATAAGCCGTGAAGCGGAGAAAGTGGGGCGGCCGGTGGATCGGCGTGCGGTGGTCCGCGCAGGGGTGTTCACCGCGGCGGCGCTCGCGGTACCGGCCCGGGACACGGCGTCCGCCGCGGCGCCGCCACCGCGAGCGCCGGGAGCGCCGGGCACACCCGAGCCGGCGTTGGCCAGGCTTCGGGCGGGCAACGAGAGGTGGTGCGGCGACCGGGCCGCCCACCCGGACACGGGTGCCGCCCGCCGCGTCGAACTGGCCGCCGGCCAGGAGCCGTTCGCGGTGGTGTTCTCCTGCATCGACTCCCGCGTGCCGCCGGAGCTGGTCTTCGACCAGGGCCTGGGCGACCTGATGGTGGTCCGCACCGCCGGCCACACCCACGACCCGCTGGTGGCCGGGAGCCTGGAGTACGGGCCCGCGGAGCTCGCCACCCCGCTGCTGGTGGTCCTGGGACACCAGCGCTGCGGGGCGGTGACCGCCGCCGTCGAGTGCTTCCGCGAAGGCCGTGAACTGCCCGGTCACCTGGCCGACATCGCGCACGACCTGCGCCGCCCCTACGAGGAGGCCGTGCGTCTGGGGACGGCGCCGGACGAGCTGACCGAGGCCACCATCCGCGCCCAGACCAGGCAGACCGTGGCCGCGCTGCACCAGGACCGCCTGCTGCGCCCGCTGATCGCGGACGGGAGGCTGCGGGTGGTCGGCGCGTACTACCGCCTGGACTCCGGCCGGGTCACCTTCTTCGACTGACACCGGCCGCCACCGTCGCGCGGCAGCCCCGTGCCCCTCCGCGCCGCGGCCCCTAGACGGCGCCGGTGCGCAGGTGGGGGACGATGGCGGTGCCGTAGGCGTCGATGGTGGGTTCGACGGCGTCGTGCATCGCGTAGATGGCGAACTGGTCGACGCCGAGGGTGCGGAGGTGTTCGAGGCGGGCGAGGTGGGTGTCCACGGGGCCGATGAGGCAGAAACGGTCGACGATCTCGTCGGGGACGAAGGCGGTGTCGGGGTTCCCGGCGCGGCCGTGGTGGCTGTAGTCGTAGCCCTGGCGGTCCTTGATGTAGGCGGTGAGGGCCTCGGGGACGAGGTCGGAGTGCTCGCCGTAGTGGCGGACGAGGTCGGCCACGTGGTTGCCGACCATGCCGCCGAACCAGCGGCACTGTTCGCGGGCGTGGGCGAGGGCGTCCGGGGAGTCATCGGCGGTGACGTAGGCGGGCGCGGCTACGCAGACGGTGACCGCGTCGGGGTCGCGGCCGGCTTCGGCGGCGGCACGGCGGACGGCCTTGACCATGTACTCGGTGAGGTAGGGGTCGGCGAGCTGGAGGATGAAGCCGTCGGCCTGGCGGCCGGTCAGGGCGAGGGCCTTGGGGCCGTAGGCGCCCATCCAGACGGGCAGTTCGGCGCCCTCGCCGACCCAGGGCAGGCGCATCTCGGTGCCGTCGACCTCGGTGGTGCGGCCCTCGGCCAGCTCCTTGACGGCGTGCATGGCGTGCGAGAGCCGCTCCAGGGTGGCGGGCTTGCGGCCGGCGACGCGCATGGCGGAGTCGCCGCGGCCGATGCCGCAGACGGTGCGGTTGCCGTACATGTCGTTGAGGGTGGCGAACAGGGAGGCGGTGACCTCCCAGGTGCGGGTGGAGGGGTTGGTGACCATGGGACCGACGGTGAGGGTGCTGGTCTCGGCCAGGATGCGGCTGTAGATGACGAAGGGCTCCTGCCACAGGACGCAGGAGTCGAAGGTCCAGCCGTGGGTGAACCCGGCCCGCTCGGCGCGGATCATGCGGTCGATGAGCAGGCGGGCGGGCGGGTCGGTCTGCAGGACGAGGCCGATGTCCATGGAGGCTCCGGAAGGCGAAGGAAGGCGAAGGAAGGCGAAGGAAGGGGAGGAGGGGAGGAGGGGAGGAGGAGGCGGCGGGGGCCGAGGAGGAGACGGGCGCGGCGGGGCCGAGGGGGCGGGCTCAGCCCAGGTACTGGCAGGTGTCGCGGCGCAGGAAGGTGCCGTGGCCGGCCCGGCCGAGCCAGGTGCCGCGGTCGAGGACGACGGTCCCCCGGGACAGGACGGTGCGGGCGCGGCCGGTGAGGGTGCGCCCCTCGTAGGCCGAGTAGTCGACGTTCATGTGGTGGGTGGCGGCGGAGAGGGTCTGCACGGCGGTGGGGTCGTAGACGACCAGGTCGGCGTCGGCGCCGGGGGCGAGGGTGCCCTTGCGGGGGTGCAGGCCGAACATCCGGGCCGGGGTGGTGCAGGCGATTTCGATCCAGCGGCGGCGGCTGAGGTGTCCGTCGACGACGGCCTGGTGGAGCAGGTCCATCCGGTTCTCCACACCGGGCAGGCCGTTGGGGATCCTGGAGAAGTCGCCGCGGCCCAGTTCCTTCTGGCCGGTGTAGCAGAACGGGCAGTGGTCGGTGGAGACCACCTGGAGGTCGTTGGTGCGCAGGCCGCGCCAGAGGGCGGCCTGGTGCTCGCGGGGGCGCAGCGGGGTGCTGCACACGTACTTGGCGCCCTCGAAGCCGTCGCTGCCCTCCTCGGCGAGGTTGTCGGTGGAGAGGAAGAGGTACTGCGGGCAGGTCTCGCCGAAGACGGGGTGACCGTCGTCGCGGGCGCGGGCGAGTTCGGCGAGCGCGGAGGCGGCGGAGACGTGGACGACGTAGAGCGGGCTGCCGGCGACCTGGGCGAGTTTGATCGCGCGGTGGGTGGCCTCGGCCTCCAGCAGTTCGCGGCGGACCTCGCCGTGGTAGCGGGGCGCGGTGCGGCCGGCGGCGAGGGCCTGTTCGACGAGGACGTCGATGGCGATGCCGTTCTCGGCGTGCATCATGATCATTGCGCCGTTGACGGCGGCGCGCTGCATGGCGCGCAGGATGCGTCCGTCGTCGCTGTAGAAGACGCCGGGGTAGGCCATGAAGAGCTTGAAGGAGGTGGACTCGCCGGAGTCGACGAGGGTGTCCATCTCCTTGAGGACGGCGTCGGTGACGTCGGAGACGATGGTGTGGAAGGCGTAGTCGATCGCGCAGTTGCCCTCGGCCTTGGCGTGCCAGGCGTCCAGGCCCTCGCGCAGGCTGCCGCCGACGGGCTGGACGGCGAAGTCGACGATGGTGGTGGTGCCGCCCCAGGCGGCGGCGCGGGTGCCGGTCTCGAAGGTGTCGGAGGCGTGGGTGCCGCCGAACGGGAGTTCCATGTGGGTGTGGACGTCGACGCCGCCCGGGATGACGTAGTGGCCGGCCGCGTCGATGACGGTGTCCGCGGTCCAGGCGAGGGCGGCCTCGCTGCCGGTGGCGGCGAGGGCGGCGATCCGCTCGCCCTCGATGAGGACGTCGGCGCGCAGTTCCTCGGTGGCGGTGATGACGAGTCCGCCGCGGACGGCGGTGCGGCGGGGCGTGGCGCCGGTCGCGGAGGTGTTGGCCGCGGGGCTGCTGGTCACAGGGGTGCTGGTCACGTGGGTCGCCTCCGTCACGCCTCGGTCAGCGGGCCGTAGGCCTCGGGGCGGCGGTCGCGGTAGAACGCCCACTGCCGGCGGACCTCCTCGATGAGGTCGAGGTCGAGGTCGCGGACGACGAGTTCCTCCGCCTTGTCGGAGGCGACGTCGCCGACGAACTGTCCGCGCGGGTCGACGAAGTAGGACGTGCCGTAGAAGTCGTTGTCGCCGTACTCCTCGGTGCCGACGCGGTTGATGGCGGCCACGTAGTAGGCGTTGGCGACGGCGGCGGCCGGCTGTTCGAGCTGCCAGAGGTAGGCGGAGAGGCTGCGGCTGGTCGCGGAGGGGTTGTAGACGATCTGCGCGCCGCCGAGGCCCAGCGCCCGCCAGCCCTCGGGGAAGTGCCGGTCGTAGCAGATGTAGACGCCGACCTTGCCGACGGCGGTGTCGAAGACCGGCCAGCCGAGGTTGCCGGGCTTGAAGTAGTACTTCTCCCAGAATCCCTTGACCTGCGGGATGTGGTGCTTGCGGTACTTGCCGAGGTAGCTGCCGTCGGCGTCGATCACGGCGGCGGTGTTGTAGTAGACGCCGGGCTGCTCCTCCTCGTAGACGGGGACGACGAGGACGAGGCCGAGCTCGCGGGCGAGGTCGCGCATCCGGCGCACGGTGGGGCCGTCGGGGACGGGCTCGGCCCAGCGGTAGTGCTCGGGTTCCTGGACCTGACAGAAGTACGGGGCGTTGAAGACCTCCTGGAAGCCGAGGATCTTCGCGCCCCGGGCGGCGGCCTCGCGGGCGTACCGCTCGTGGAGGGCGATCATGCTCTCCTGGTCGCCGGTCCAGCGGGTCTGGACGAGGGCGGCACGGACGATCTGCGACATGGGTACCTCCGCAACTCCGCGGCCCGTCCCGGGGGCGGGCCCGCGGTCCGAGGGTTGGCGGGCGGTGTTGCCTGCGGTGGATGTCTGCGTGCGGTCTACGTGCGTAGAGGGTGGGTCCGTCGACCGTAGGCCCGACTTCGGTCGCCTGACAATACGTCGGACGCGACGCGGCCGGGGCGATCTTGGTGGGCGGACACGCGGGATCCGGTAGATGGGATGAAACGGTCATCTACCCCGGGGGCGCGCTGCTTACTCATTCGAGTGAATCCAGGAGCGGTCCGGCGTGGTTCGGGGCAGGAAGCCGGTGACGCTCCTCCGGTCCGCCGCCGGAGGAGCCCGTCGTCAGGTGGTGTCGTCGGGTGGTGGTGGCCCGGAGCGGTCGGACGCGGGGCGGTCGGCCCCGGAACGGCCGGGGCCCCGGAGTGACCGGAGAGGGGGGGTGGTGGACGGATGGTGACGGCCGACGCCGCGCGGGGAGCGCCGCGAACGGCGCGGGCGCCCGCGGTGCCCGCCTGGGGCGGCGTGCTGCTCGGGCTCGGGGTGCCGGTGCCGGCGGTGCTCGGGTGGCTGCTGTTCGTCCGCCGGACGCCCGCCGGCCAGGGCACGCTGGACGTCCGGCTCCAGTTGGCCGGCTCGCGGGCCGCCGCCGAGGCCGTGCTCGCCGGGCGCGCCCCGGCCTTCCGCGCCTCGCTGGACGCCGACCTCTGGCTGCTCGGCGGCCTCGCGGTGACGCTGGCGGCGGCCGGGATGCTCGGGGCGTACGTGTTCACCCGGGCGCACTGGCGGCTGACCGCGGTCGTCGCGGGCCTGGCCGGGGTGCTGGCCGGCGGCTGCGACCTGGCCGAGGACGTGCTGCTGGCCGCCGGGCTGGGCTGCACCGGCCCCGGGCCCACCGGCGGGGACGCGCCGTTCGCCGCGGCGGCGGCGTTCGCCACGGTCAAGTGGCTGCTGCTGCCGCCCGCGGGCGCGGTGGCCGTCGTCGTCTGCGCCGCCACCGTGCACCGGGCGGTGCGCGCCCTGCTGCCCTGCCCGCCGGAGGAGGAGCGCGGCGGATCCGAGGACGAGGCGCCCGGGGGCGAGGCGTCCGCAGGCGGCGGGAGCGGGACGGGGCCCGCGCTGATCCCGCCCTGGCCGGTGGCGACCGCGCGCGGCGGACGGTGGCCGCCCGGCCCCCGGACGCACGGGCCGCTCACCCGGCACGCCCGCTGGCGCAACGCCGCCCGGGTGCCGCCCGGCCGCGAGAACGCCCGGCTCGGCTTCTGCGTCTCCGGCGGCGGCATCCGCGCGGCCTGCGTCACCCTCGGTGCGCTGCAGGCGCTGCGCCCGTGGCTCAAGCAGGCCCGCTACCTGGTCGCCGTCTCCGGCGGCGGGTACACCGTCGGCGCGATGCAGCTGGCGCTCTGCGACGCCGCGCCCGGCGGACCGGTGCGGGCCCGCTCCGGGCTGGACGCCGACACCGTCCTCGAACCGGGCTCGCCCGAGGAGGACCACCTGCGGCGCCACTCCAAGTACCTGGCGGACGGCGCGGGCGAGTGGCTGGTGGCGCTCGGGACCCTGCTGCGCGGCCTCGTCGCGGCGCTCTCCCTGCTGCTCGCCGCCGTCCTGGTGCTGGGCCTGGGGCTGAGCCGCTTCTACCACCTCGTGCCGCTCGCCGACCTGGACGGCCCGCCGTCGGCGCGCTCCCCCGCCCTGTTCGCGCTCGCCGGGCTGCTGGCGACCGCCGCCACCGGGTGGCTGCTGTGGCTGCTCACCTTCTCCTGGCTCGGCTGGAACACCCTGCTGCCCCGCGTGCTGCGCCGCTTCTCGCACGGCGCGCTCGCGCTGGCCGCGCTGACCGCCGTGGGCGTGCTGGCCGTCCCGGGCCTCGCCTGGGCCGCCGTCGCGCTGCAGCGCGCGCTCGCGGTCGGCGCCCGGCAGACCGGGGCCGGGATCAGCCTCACCGTCCTGCTCAGCTACCTGGCGCTGCTGCTGGGCATCCTCTGGCACGGCCGGCACGCCATCGAGCAGGGCGCGGCGGTGCTCGGCGGCGTGCTGCGCGGCGCCGGGCTGCGGCGGCCCGGCGGTCTCACCGGGCGGATCACCGAGTACCTGGTGCTCTGGTCGGCGCTGACCGCGCTCACCTCGGGCACGCTGCTCACCTTCGGCTGGGCGGTGGCCACCGGGCACTCCTGGCCGGTCCCGCTCCAGATGCTGCTGCCGCTGGTGCTGCTCACGGTGGGGCTCAACCTCGACCAGACCTGGATGGGCCTGCACCCCTTCTACCGGCGCCGGCTCGCCTCGGCCTTCGCCGTTCGACGGGTGGTCGAGGGCGGCTCCGGAGGCGGGAGCGGGAGCGGGGGTGAGGGCGGAGGTGAGGACGGGGATCAGGGCGGGGATCGCGGCCGGGACGGTGATCCCGGCCGGACCGGGGAGGTGCTGGCCCGGCCGTACCACTTCTTCCGCGAGCAGACCCGGCTGAGCCACTACGGCGCCCGGCAGCCGGACTTCCCCCAGGTGATCTTCGCGGCGGCGGCGAACCTCTCCGGCAGCGCGCGGACGCCGCCGGGGCGGCGGGCGGTGTCGTTCACCTTCTCCCACGACTACGTGGGCGGGCCGGACGTCGGCTACGCGCGCACCGACCTGCTGGAGCGGCGCACCCGGCGGCACATCGCCCGCGACCTCACCGTGCAGTCCGCGATGGCCGTCTCCGGCGCGGCGTTCTCCTCGGCGATGGGCCGCCGTTCCCGCGCCTACCAGGGGCTGTTCGCGGTGACCAACGCGCGGTTGGGCACCTGGCTGCCCAACCCGGCGGCGCTCGCCCCGCTCTGGTCCGCCGACCGGGACTGGCGGTACGCGCCGCAGCCCGCCGTCCGGCGGCTCTCCTACCAGCTGCGCGAGGCCTGCGGCCGGTACCCGATGGACGCGCGGTTCCTGCTCACCACCGACGGCGGGCACTACGAGAACCTCGGCCTGGTCGAGCTGCTGCGGCACGGCGTGCGGACGGCGGTGTGCATCGACGCGAGCGGCGACTCCGCCTTCGCGGGGGCGCTCGCGGCGGCGATCACCCTGGCGCGCGAGGAGTTGGGCATCGCGATCACGCTGCGCGAGCCGGAGCTGCTGATCCCGGGCAGTGCCGGCGGCGGGGCGCCCGGCGGGAGCGGCCAGCCGACCCTGCGCGGGCTGGCGGCCCGGCTGGCCGACCGGCTCTCCGCCCGGGTGGTGGTGGTCGGCGACATCGTCTACCCGTGGCCGCTGGAGCTCGGGGAGCCCGACGGCCCGCCCGGTGCGCCTGATGCGGACGGTGTGCCCGGCGCGGCCCGGCACGGCACGCTGATCGTCGCCCAGGCGGTGCTCACGCCCGGCATGCCGTACGAGCTGCACGCGTACGCGGCGTCCGATCCGGCCTTCCCGAACGACGGCGCCGGCGACCAGTGGTTCGACCACCGGCAGTTCGACGCCTACCAGACGCTCGGCCGGTACCTGGGCGAGCAGGCCGCACCGGCGGTCGCGGCGGCACTGGCGGTGGCGGGGGCGGAGGCAGGGACGGGGACGGGGACAGGGACGGGGACGGGGGCAGGGGCCGGGGCGACGGCGGGCGGCTCGGCGGCACCGGGGGCCACGACGCCGGCCGCCCGCAAGTCCAACGGCCGGGCGCCGGGCCGGGCCGCGACCGTCCCCGGCCCCGGCCCCGGCCGGGCGCCCGGGTCCGGGAGCGGAGCCGGAGCCGGAGCCGGAGCCGGAGCCGAACAGGGCACCACCACGCCCGACCAGGGACTCAACGGGCAGGTGTGAGGGTGCTCGCTTGACTCCCACCGCGTCCGTCGGGAAGGATCCGGCCCATGGACACCGGCACCACTCTGGTCTGCCGCCTGCACGTCGACCTCCGGCGCCAGGCGAGTTCCATCTGTGCCTGTTGTTGATCTTCCCCTTCCCCGCCGGCCCCGCCCTGTGACGTCCCCCAGGGTTCGCGCCGCACAGCCACACCCGTCTTCCTGACGCGCCTTCGCCCTGCGTGAGCGTGCCGTCCACCGGCGTCCGACCGGCGCGGCCCGCTGCCGTCCGCTGCGGTCCGGCGCGTGCGCCACCGCGCTTCCGCCCCCTCCCGCCTCCCCGAGGACACCCACATGAACCTGGACCTCGCCCCCGACACGCCCGTCCCCGCGCCCGTCCCCGCCGCCGTCCCCGCCGGGGAAGCCCGCGCGCCGCTCACCCCGAACGCCCTGCGGACGATCGTCCGCGAGCTGGCCGAACGGCCCGACCAGTGGATCCACCACGTGCGGCTCTCCACCGAGGAGCGCTGGTACCGCCGGCTCGCCGCCGACGAGGACCACGAGGTGTGGCTGATCAGCTGGCTGCCGGGCCAGTCCACCGGCTTCCACGACCACGGCGGCTCGCGCGGCGCGTTCACCGTCGCGCTGGGCGAGTTGGAGGAGCTGTCGCTGGGCGGCCCCGAGCAGGGCCTGCTGATCCGGCGGATCCAGTCCGGCACCGCCCGCGCGTTCGGCCCCGACTACGTGCACGACGTCCGCAACACCGCGTCCGGCCCGGCCGTGACGCTGCACGCCTACTCGCCGCCACTGAACTCGATGGCGCACTACGACCTGCGGGCCGGCGGCCTGGTCCGCACCTCCGAGGAAGGACCCGACCAGTGGTGACCACGATCGACGACCTGCTCGCCCGCTCCCGCGCGGGCGTCCACCGGCCCGGCGCCGAGGAGGCGCACCGCGCCCAGCGCGAGGGCGCGCTGCTGGTGGACATCCGCCCGGCGGCGCAGCGCGCGGCCGAGGGGGAGATCCCCGGAGCGCTGATCATCGAGCGCAACGTCCTGGAGTGGCGGCTGGACCCGACGGGCAGTCACCGGATCCCGGAGGCCACCGGGCACGACCTGGAGGTGATCCTGGTCTGCTCGGAGGGGTACGCGTCGAGCCTGGCGGCGGCGTCGCTGCGCGAGTTGGGCCTGCGCCGTGCGACCGACCTGGACGGCGGGTTCGTCGGCTGGGCGGCGGCCGGGCTGCCGACCCGTCAGGGAGGTTGAGCGGCCACGGCCGGTAAATCAGGGACACATGGGTCGTCAGGTCATAGGCTGATCAGAGTTTCCACCGCCGCCAGGGCGGGCAACCACGCGACCGACGGGTACACCGTCCGAGACCGACCGACCGCCAGACGACGACACCATCGGCGCCGCCGCCGGGGGCCGCCGAGACGAGGAAACCCCCCGTGATCAGATTCGACGGCGCGGGCAAGCGCCACCCCGACGGCACGGTCGCCGTCGAGGGCCTCGACCTCGACGTCCCCACCGGTCGCACGACCGTGCTGGTCGGCCCGTCCGGCTGCGGGAAGACCACCCTGCTGCGGATGGTCAACCGCATGGTCGAGCCGACCTCGGGGCGGGTCCTGCTGGACGGCACCGACGTGGCCGCGCTGGATCCGGCCAAGCTGCGGCGCGGCATCGGGTACGTGATCCAGCAGGCCGGGCTGTTCCCGCACCGCCGGGTGATCGACAACGTCGCGACCGTGCCGTACCTGCTCGGCTGGGACCGGAAGAAGGCCCGTGCCCGCGCGGCCGAGCTGCTCGACCTGGTCGGGCTCGCCCCGGAGACCGCCAGGCGGTACCCGTTCCAGCTGTCCGGCGGCCAGCAGCAGCGCGTCGGCGTGGCGCGGGCGCTGGCCGCCGATCCGCCGGTGCTGCTGATGGACGAGCCGTTCAGCGCGGTCGACCCGGTGGTGCGGGCCGGGCTCCAGGAGGAGCTGCTGCGCCTGCAGTCCGAGCTGCACAAGACGGTGCTGTTCGTGACCCATGACATCGAGGAGGCGGTCCGGCTCGGCGACCAGGTCGTGGTGCTGCGCGAGCGGGGGCGGATCGCCCAGCTCGCGGACCCGCACACGCTGCTCACGGCGCCCGCCGACGCGGACGTCGCCGCGTTCCTCGGCCGTGACCGGGGCCTGCGCGGGCTCGGGCTGCGGACCGCCGAGGCCGTCGCCGTCCGGCCGATACCGGGCGGTCCGGGCAGCGGGGCGGGCAGCGGGGCGGCGGCCGGCCGGGCGCGCTTCGGCCGGTGGGAGCTCGCGCTGGACGACGAGCGCCGCCCGATCGGGTGGATCGACCGGGACGCGGCGGGCGGCGCCCTGCAGCCGGCTCCCGGGTTCCGGCCCGCGAGCGACACGCTGCGCGCCGCGCTGGACGCCGCCGTGCTCTCCCCCGCGGGCATCGCCGTCGCCCTGGACGCCGAGGGCCGGGTGACCGGCACCGCCGACCGCGAGGCCGTCCTGGCGGCGCTCGCCGCCCACCCGGCCCCGGCCGGGCCCGCGGGCGCCCCCGAGGCCCAGCAGGTCACGGGGGCGCAGCAGAACGCGGTGGCCCAGCAGGTCACGGGCGCGCAGCAGGTCACGCGGGCGGAGACGATCGAGACGGACGGAGTCGGCGGTGGACGGTGAACCGATCGTCCGCTGGTACTGGATCGGCGACCACCTCGGCTACCTCGGCGACCTGCTCGCCGACCACGCCGTCATCGCGCTGCTCCCGGTCCTGATCGGCCTGCTGCTGGCGATCCCGCTCGGCCTGGCCTGCGCCCGCCACCCGCGGCTCTACCAGCCGCTCGCCGCCGTCTTCAACATCGTCTACGCCCTGCCCTCGCTGGCCGTCTTCGTGGTGCTCATCCCCTACACGGGGCTGGCCACCCAGGCCACCGTGATGATCCCGCTCACCTTCTACGCGCTCGCCGTGCTGCTGCCGACCACGGTGGACGGGCTGCGCGCCGTGCCCGACCCGGTGCGGCAGGCCGCGACCGCGATGGGGTACGGGCCGTGGCACCGGCTGGCCGCCGTCGAACTGCCCGCCGCCGTCCCCTACCTGGTGGCCGGTCTGCGGGTGGCGGCCGTCTCCAGCATCTCGCTGGCCTCGGTGGGCGCGCTGGTCGGGCGCGGCGGGCTCGGCTACCTGTTCGTCGACGGCTTCCAGCGCACCTTCCCGACGCCGATCGTGGCCGGGATCGTCCTGATCACGGCGCTCGCGCTGACCGTGGACCTGCTGCTGGTCGGCGCCCGCCGCCTGCTGGCGCCCTGGGCCGTGCGGGAGAAGGGAGCGGGCCGGTGAACTGGCTCACCTGGCTGGGGGACTTCTTCTCCGACCCGGACCGCCGCAGCGGCCCGAACTCGATCGTCAACCGGATCGCCGAGCACCTGCTGTTCTCCGCCGAGGCGCTGCTGTTCGCCGCGCTGCTGGCCGTCCCGCTCGGGCTGCTGATCGGCTACACCGGACGGGGTGTCACCGCGGTGACCGCGCTGGCCGGCGCCGCCCGCGCGCTGCCGACGCTCGGTCTGGTGACGCTGGCGGTGCTGCTCGCCGGGGTCGGCGACACCGCCGTCCTGGTGCCGCTGGTCGCGCTGGCCGCGCCGCCGCTGCTGGTCGCCGCCGTCGAGGGGGTGCGCGGCACCGATCCGGACGTGCGGGACGCGGCGCGCGGCGTCGGGCTGACGCACCCGCAGGTGCTGTGGCAGGTCTGCGTGCCGTCCGCGCTGCCCACCCTGCTGGCCGGCTTCCGGACCGCGACCGTGCAGGTCATCGCGACGGCGACGGTGGCCGCGTACGTCGGGCTCGGCGGGCTCGGCCGGTACGTCGTCGACGGGCTGGCCACCCGGGACTACGCGATGACGGTCGGCGGCGCGCTGCTGGTGGTGCTGCTCGCCGTCGGGGCGCAGCTGTTCTTCGCCCTGCTCGCCCGGTACGCCCTGCCGCCCGGGCTGCGCGCGCAGCAGCTGGCCGCGGCCGGGGAGCCGTCGTGACCGTTCCGCGTCGCCGGCGCGCCGCGGCCGCCCCGATCCCTCTTCCTTCGATCGACCGTGACGTCCGCCTCGAAAGGATACCTATCACCATGTCGACATCCGCACCCGCGCCGCTGAGAGCGGCGACGACCGGCCGCCGGGCCGCCGTCCTGACGGCCCTGGCCGCGCTCGCCCTGACCGCGACGGCCTGCAGCTCCTCGGGCGGCGACCCGCTGGGCGGCAAGGGCTCGGCGGCCCCGGCGCCCTCCGGGAGCGCCTCCGGGAGCGCCGGGGCCGGTGCGCCGGCCGCCGGGACGGTCGTCGTCGGCTCGGCCAACTTCCCCGAGAACGTGCTGCTCGGCTCGATCTACGCGCAGGCGCTCAAGGCCAAGGGCGTGAAGGTCGAGGAGAAGTTCAACATCGGCAGCCGCGAGGTGCTCTACGAGCAGCTGCTGAGCGGCAAGCTGTCCGTGCTGCCCGAGTACAACGGCTCGCTGCTCGCCTACCTGGGCAACTCGTCCGCGGACCCGGGCACGAGCGCGGTCAACGCCGCGCTGACCAAGACGCTGCCCGCCCCGCTCGCGATCCTGGACTCCTCCCCCGCCGAGGACAAGGACACCCTGAGCGTCAGCCAGGAGAGCGCCGACAAGTACGGGCTGAAGTCGATCGCCGACCTGGCCGCCAAGGCGGGCGAGTTCACCATCGGCGGCCCGCCGGAGTTCAAGTCACGCCAGGAGCAGCCGCTCAAGGACGTCTACGGCCTGACGTTCAAGGAGTGGAAGTCGACCGGCGAGACCACGGCCAACGCGATCAAGGACGGCTCGATCCAGGTCGGCAACGTCTTCTCCACCGACCCGAAGATCTCCCAGCTGAAGCTCGTCCCGCTCACCGACCCCAAGAACCTGTTCGCCTCCCAGAACGTCACGCCGCTGGTCAACAAGGACAAGGTGGACGCGACGGCGACCGGCGCGCTCAACGCGGTCTCGGCCAAGCTGGACACGGCGGGGCTGCTGGCGCTGATGAAGAAGGTCGCGGTCGACAAGGAGGACCCGTCGGCGGTGGCCAAGGAGTGGCTGAAGAGCAACGGTCTGTCCTGACCGCCGGGAGCGCCGCTGCCGGGCCGGGGAGCCGATCCCCGGCCCGGCAGATCTTCCCTTGAGCGGCGCGAACATGACAGGGTGGCGCCATGCGCACTCGTCTCCTCGCCGCCACCCTCACGGCCTGCGCCGCGGTGAGCCTCGCCGCGTGCTCCAGCTCCGGCTCGGACTCCGGCACCACCGCCGCGGGCACCACCTCGGCGTCGTCCCCCGCGGCCGACACCGCGGCCGCGGCCGGCGCCACCCCGGCGCCGGACGCCCCGACGCCGGTGGCGCCCACCGCGACCGCCACCGGCCCCGCGCCGGGCGCCACCGAGGCGTCCGGCACGCCCGGCCCCGGCAGCACGGCCGGCGCCTCCCCCGGCGCGCCGGCGACCGGGCCCGCGGCCACGACCGCGAACCCGCCCGCCCCCGGTGCCACCGGCTCCCCCGCCGATCCCCCGGTGGCAGCGAAGCCGGCACCTCCCACCGACGCCGGACTGCCGGCCGAGCCCGCCGCGGACGCCACCGCGCGGCTGATCGCCGCACTGGAGGCGATCGACCCGGCGATCGTCGGCGGACAGCCCGACCGGGCCGTCGAGCGGGCCCGCGGTCAGTGCCAGTCGATGTACCAGTTCCCCAAGGACCGGGCCAAGTTGATCGAACTGGCCAACCAGCGGTTCACCGATCCGGCCCACCCCCAGGGTTTCGGGGCGGAGAAGGCGGAGAAGATCCTGGACGCGTTGCGCACCACCCTCTGTCCGCCGGCCTGAACCGCGCCGGCGGGCCCCCGAACGGCCCGGTGTCCTGAGCTCCGGGCCACCGTGGCCGCGCGCGACGACCACCGCGCGGCCACGGCTCACACCGCCGGCTCAGACCAGGCTCCAGGCGGTGTCCTTGTCATCGGACACGACGAAGTCCACAGGTCCCTCCTTTCCGGGGGTCGACCGGCGTACCGGCATGGAGACATGCGGGCACGCGGATACGCGGTGCACAGATGTGCGGGTATGCGGGTGTGCAGATGGAAGGGCGCGCGGGCGCAGCGGTACGCGGGCGCCGAGGCGCGCCGGGCAAGGGCCCGTGAGCACGGGCGGACGTCAGCACGGAAAGCGTGGAGAACGGAAGAACGGACGAACAGGCGCGGGAGCGAAGGGACTTGGTCCGGCCTTCGGCCGCCGGTGGCGGCGGGCCTGGACCCGGGAGCCGGGGGCTCACGCGTGCGGGCGGCAGCCGCCCTCTCTGTCGAGCTTCCAGTCGAGGTCTCGCATGCCCCGATCATGTCCGACCCGTCGACCGGGCCACAAGCGAATTTCGCAAGGTTGACACACCTCCGGCCAACCTCGGGAGAGCGATGCTTCGCTGACGAACTGTAAGGACTCTTGACAGACGAGTGGTCTAGTCCAACCATAGGCATGTCGATCCGACCGGGATGCACTGTGGGGGTGTGACCACCGGCGGCCGAGGCACTGCCCTGCCCTGCACCGCTCCACCCCCAGGCCCCGTCACGGCGTACGCGCGCCCGCGCACCGCCGTCCGTCCGCGCCGCGTGCCTGCGGGGTTCCGCACACCCCCGCGCCACCGTCCCGCCGTACGGCCCTCTCCCCTACGAGGCCCGCACGTCCCGCACCTTCGCACGCCCCCGCAAGGTCCGCAGCGCGGTTCCGCGCGCTTCACCAACGTCCTGCCCCACCAAGTCTGTTGGAGAATCCATGCGTCTACACCGAAAAGTCCGGGCCGCGCTGACGGCCTGTGCCACGCTGGTCGCCTCGGCCGGCCTGGTCGCCGGCGCCGCGACGGCCGGCGCCGCGCCGGCGGGCCCGGCCGTCGCCGAGGCGAGCGCCACGGCCGCCGCGAAGCCGCTGCCCAGCCGGGTCTTCGCCCCCTACTTCGAAGCCTGGACCGGCGAGAGCCCCGCCGCGCTGTCCGCCCAGTCCGGCGCCAAGTACCTGACGATGGCGTTCCTGCAGACGGCCACCAAGGGTTCCTGCACCCCGTACTGGAACGGCGACACCTCGCTGCCGATCGCGCAGTCCTCCTTCGGCGCCGACTTCGCCACCATCAGGGCCAACGGCGGCGACGTGATCCCGTCGTTCGGCGGCTACACCGCCGACACCACCGGCACCGAACTGGCCGACAGCTGCACGGACGTCAACCAGATCGCCGCCGCCTACCAGAAGCTCATCACCACCTACGACATCAGCCGGATCGACCTCGACATCGAGGCCGACTCGCTGGACAACGCCGCGGGCGTCGACCGCCGCAACAAGGCGATCAAGCTGACCCAGGACTGGGCCGCCGCCAACGGCCGGCAGATCCAGTTCTCCTACACGCTGCCCACGACGACCAGCGGCCCCGCCGCCAACGGCATCGCGCTGCTGAGGAACGCCGTCAGCAACAACGCGCGGATCGACGTCGTCAAGCTGATGACCTTCGACTACTACGACAACGCCACGCACGACATGGCCGTCGACACCCAGACCGCGGCGACCGGTCTGTACAACCAGCTGGCCAAGCTCTACCCGACCAAGACCCCCGCGCAGCTCTGGGCGTCCATCGGCATCATCGAGATGCCCGGCATCGACGACTTCGGCCCGGCCGAGACCTTCACGCTGGCCAACGCGCGGACGGTCTACGACTGGGCCCTGGCCAGGGGCATCAGCACGCTGTCGTTCTGGGCGCTGCAGCGCGACACCGGCAAGTGCCCCGGCGTCGGCGGGCGCAACGACTGCTCCGGGATCGAGCAGAACACCTGGGACTTCACCAGGATCTTCGCGCCGTTCACCAGCACCGGCCTGCCGAACACCGACTTCGCGATCGGCCTGAACCCCAACACGGGCACCGTGACGGCCGGTTCGTCCACCACCGCCACCATCACCACCGCCGACATCACCCCGCCCGGCGCGCCCTCCGGCACCGCGCAGAGCATCAGCCTCAGCGTCAGCGGCGCGCCCGCCGGCGTCACCGCGACGGTCAACCCCGGTACGGTCCTGGCCGGTTCGCCCGCCACGCTCACCGTCGCCACCGCCGCCGGCACCGCGCCCGGCACCTACCCGCTCACCATCACCGGCACCGCCGCCTCCGGCAGCCACACCGCCACCTACACGCTGAAGGTGACGAGCACCCAGCCGGGCAACGACTTCTCCGTCGCGGTGAGCCCCGCCGCCGGTTCGGTCACGGCCGGCGCCTCGGCCAGCACCACGATCAACACCGGCGTGGTCGCCGGCTCCGCGCAGAGCGTCGCCCTCACCGTCACCGGCGCCCCGGCCGGGGTCACCGCCACGGTCAACCCGGGCAGCGTCACCGCCGGTTCGCCCGCGACGCTCACCGTCGCCACCACGGCCGGCACCACTCCGGGCACCTACCCGCTCACCGTCACCGGCACCGCCCCCTCCGGTAGCCACACCGCCACCTACACGCTGACCGTCACCGGGGTCACCCCGCCCGGCGGCCTGGCCAACGGCGGCCTGGAGACCGGCAGCCTCGGCCCGTGGACCTGCCAGGCCGGCGGCTCCGTGGTGAGCACCCCGGTCCACTCCGGCTCGTACGCGCTGCAGGCCGCGGCCACCGGGTCGCAGACCGGCGAGTGCAGCCAGACCGTGACGCTGGCGCCCAACAAGGCGTACACGCTGACCGGCTGGGTCCAGGGCAGCTACGCCTACGTCGGCGTGAGCGGCGGCGCCACCGGCTCCGCCTGGACCAGCGGATCCGGCTGGACCAAGCTCTCCGTCCCGTTCACCACCGGCGCTTCCGGCACGGCGACGGTGTACCTGCACGGCTGGTACGGCCAGGGCAGCGTCTTCGGCGACGACTTCTCGATCGCCTGACGGCCGGCACCTGACAACTGACAGATTTCAGATGACAGATGACAGATAACGTCAACTGTCAGCTGTCAGCCCCCGCTCCACTCCCCCGCCGGGGTGCCGCGACCCTCGTGTCGCGGCACCCCGGCGGGGGCCGTTCCGGCGGCCGGCGCCGGTCCACGCCGCCCGGCCGCGCGCCGCCCGGCTATGCGACGGCCGGTTCCGGGGCGTGCCGGCCGGGGCGCAGGAGCAGCAGGTAGGAGACCGCGGCGAGCAGGGCGCAGCTGAGGACGACGACGGCGAGCAGGACCGCCGAGGGGCTTCCGCCCAGGCTGCTGAGCGGGGCGACGACGGCGCCGCAGAGGAAGTTGGCGGTGCCGAGGAGGGCGGAGGCCGAGCCGGCGGCCTGGGGGGCGACCAGGCTCAGCGCCCGGGCGGCCGAGTTGGGCAGGACGACGCCGAGGCCCGCCATCATGACGAACAGCGAGGAGCAGACGGCGATCAGCCCGAGGTCCCAGACGGCGGTGGCCAGGACCAGGAACGCGCCGGCGGCGATCATCATCGCCAGGCCCGTGCGCATCAGCGTGGCGGCGGGGAAGCGGGGCGCGAGCAGCCGCCCGTTCACCTGGGTGGCGGCCACGATGGCCACCGAGTTGAGGCCGAACAGCAGGCTGTAGGTCTGCGGCGACACGTGGTAGACGTGCTGCAGCACCACCGAGGAGCCGCTGATGTAGCCGAACAGCGCGCCGAAGGAGAAGGTGCTGGTGAGCATCAGGCCGAGGAACGGCACGTCGCGCAGCAGTCCGCCCATCGTGCGCAGGGTGGAGGCCAGGCCGCCGCCGCGCCGGGCGGAGGCCGGGAGGGTCTCGCGCAGTGCGCCGAAGGCGACCATGGTGAGCAGCAGTCCGAGCGCGGCCAGCGCGCCGAAGGTGCCGCGCCAGGAGGTGAAGCGCAGCAGTTGCGCGCCGAACAGCGGGGCGAGGATCGGGGCGAGGCCGGATATCAGGGTGATCGAGGCGAGGAAGCGGATCATCGCGACGCCCTCGAAGCGGTCGCGGGCGACGGCGCGGCCGATGACCAGTCCGGCGGCGCCCGCGGCGCCCTGGACGAAGCGGGCGGCGACCAGCACGGCCAGGTTGGGCGCGACGACGCAGGCGAGGCTGGCGAAGGTGTAGACGACGAGCCCGACGAGCAGCGGCGGGCGGCGTCCGAAGCGGTCGCTGAGCGGTCCGAAGATGAGCTGGCCGGCGGCGACGCCGAACATCGAGAAGGTGAGGGTGAGCTGGACGGCGGCCGGTTCGGCGGCGAGGTCGTCGGCGATCGCGGGCAGGCCCGGCAGGTAGAGGTCGGTGGTGAGCGGGCCCAGGGCGACCATGCCGCCGAGGACGGCGATGGTGGCGCGGCCGCCCACGCCGCCGGTCACCCGGCCCTTGGTGGTGGCGGTGGCGCCGGTCGTGCCGGTCGTGCCGGTGGTGGGGTCGGCGGGGGTGGTGGAGGCGGTCGACGTGTCACCGGCTGAGCCGGCGGTCGAACCAGGCATGGGGCTCCTCTCGGAACGGGCACGGCGATCGTGCTCGCTCCGTCCTACCCCAGCCCCCCGGGCCGCCGACAGTCGGGGGCGGCCGCCCGGCCCATCCCGGGCGGAGCGGCCGGCTCCCGGCGGCGGGCGTCTCAGCGCGCGAGCCGCTCGGCCCGCAGCGCGGCCTGGACGGCGGCGCCGTCCTGCCACGCGTAGAGCTGGTTGCCGGTCAGGGCGACGTTGTAGTGGCCGCAGGAGCCGGTGACCTTGGTGGTGATCCCCTCCGGGAACCAGCCCGCCCTGAGCGAGACCGGCGCCGGGTGGCCGCCCTTGCCGGGCTCGCCCGTGCGGCAGCCGGCCGGCAGCCGCCCCTCCGGGAGGGTGGCGGTCAGCAGGCGGTCGTCGCCGGTGGTGGAGCGCAGGTAGCGGACGGCGGAGGCGTTGTCGGGCAGCCAGGCCGGCACGGCGCGGTGGTCGGCCTTGGCCGCGCTGCCACTGGCGTAGCTGGACTGCTCCTGGTGCCGGCCGTCGTACCACTCGGCGACCCTCGGCCCCACCGCGACGGCGGCGACGGCCACGGCCATGCCGGTGCCCGCCACTCCGAGTGCGATCTTGCCCGCGATGCCGTTCATGCCCGCCTGTCCTCTCCCGTGTGCTGCTGCTGTGCGCCCGGCGCCCGCCTCCCCGGCTCCGGGACCGGTTTCCCGGTGTGTCTCCATCCTGGTGGGCGCCGGGGTGGCCGGTCGTCACCGGAAGGTCGCGATCTTCCGCCGTCCTTGGGGGGTGGCTCCTCCACCTTGAGACGTACACGCGCCCGGCCGGTCTCGGGGTTCCCCCTGGTCGAGCCTGGCCCGCAGCGGCCCGGGGCGCAGCCCGGCGGCACCCGCCCGGGTGCCGCCGGGTGCGGGGGCCACCCGGTTGCCGGATACTGCCGGGCGCGGTGCCCGGGTGTCAGAGCGCCGCGGGTACCGGGGCGGCGATCGGGAAGGGCCGGCCGTCGAGGGTCCAGTGCGGGTCGATCGGGCGGCCGAGCGCCGCGTACACCTGGGCGGCGACGTCGGGGTGGCGGATCTCGCCGGCGGGCGGGGCGGCGGGGATGCCGGGGCCGGCGCAGGCGACCCAGGCGGTGCGCTCCTCGGGCGTGCGCCCGCCGTGGCCGCCGGTGTCGACGTGGCCGTGGTCGGTGACGACGATGACCGTCCAGGCCTCCTCGGCGTAGCCGGGCCGCTGCCGCAGCGCGCCGAGGAGGCGGCCGAGGCGCTCGTCGGCGGCCCGCATCGCGGCGCGGTACTCCTCGCCGCAGCCGAGGAAGTGGGCGGTCTCGTCGACGGCGCCGAGGTAGACGAAGGAGGCCTCGGGGTCGGCGTCGCGCAGCACGTCGACGGCCTCCCGGGTGACCTCCTCGTCGACGGCCTCCCACGCCTCGGGGGTGTCCTCGGCGGGGGCGACGTAGCAGAGCCGGCCGGGGGCCCGGAACAGCGGTCCGCCGGACTCGGCGATGACCAGCGGGTCCCAGCCGGCGGCGACGAAGGTGTGGCGGTGGTCGCCGCGGGCCAGCCGGGTGGTGAAGTCGGGGAAGACGTCGAGCCGGTTGCCGCCCAGGTGGTTGCCCCAGACGCCGTGCTTGGCGGGCTCGACGCCGGTGACGATGGTGGCCCAGCAGGGGCCGGACATGGTGGGCGTGGAGTCCGCCACCGTCACGGGCACCAGGAACCCGGCCCCGGCGACCTCCGCGAGCCTCGGCATCGGCACCTGCTCCAGCAGGTCGTACCGGACGCCGTCGATCCCGACGACGAGGACGCGGGGGCGCGGCAGCGGTGGTGTGGACATGGGGGGGCGGTTCCTTTCGCGGTGCGGGCGTCGCCGGTGTCCGCGACCGGGCGGGCGTCGGCGACCGCGCCATGCTTCACGCCCTGCCGGACCGCGAGGTGTCCTGGAGCGGAAGGGGGGATGGACGGAGCGTGTCCGACCGCTTCGGGGCGGGCTTTGCGTCCGGTCCTACGATTTCGTACGGTCCGATTACGTGACTTCATCCCTTGAGCAGCCCCCGGGCTCCGCGGTCCTCGCGCTGCAGCGTGCCACGCACGTCACCCCGCGGGTGCTCGCGGCGGAACCGGCCGGCCTCGGCCTGACGCCGTCCGAGACCAACGCGCTGGCGATCCTGGCCGACGGCCGGAGCCGGACCGTCTCCGAGCTCGGCACCGCCACCGGCACCCGCCCGACCACCCTCACCAGCGTGCTCGACCGCCTGGAGCGCCGCGGCCACATCACCCGCGGCGCCCGGCCGGGCGACCGGCGGGTCGTGGTGATCGAGCTGACCCCCTCGGGCCGCGAGGCCGCCGGGACCGTCCGGCGGACCGTGGGCGCACTGGAGGCACGGGCGCTCGCGGGGCTGTCCGCGGAGTCCCTGGCCGGTTTCCACCACGTCCTGCGAGCCCTCACAGAGGTACTCCGATGACCCACGACACCCGCGGAACGGCCGGCGACGCGGCCCTCTTCGACCGGTTGATGGCCCGGGTGCGGGCGGGCGGCGGCGGCTTCGGCCACCGTGAGCACGTCCACCTGACCTGGCTGGCGGTCCACCGGGTCGGCATGCCCGCGGCGCTCTCCCTCGTCGGCGACGGCATCCGGCGCACCGCGACCGCCACCGGGGCGCCCGGGAAGTACCACGCCACGCTCACCCGCGCCTGGGTCGAGCTGGTCGCCCACCACGCCGGCGGCCGGGAGCCGGCGGGCGGCACGGACGGCACGGACGGCACGGAGGGCACGGACGGCGCGGACCGGCTGGACTTCGCGGCCTTCGCCGACCGGCACGCCGAGCTGTTCGACAAGGATCTGCTCGACCGGCACTACCGCCCCGGGACCCTCGCCTCCCCGCGGGCGCGCGCCGAGTGGGTCGAACCCGACCTCGCACCGCTCCCCCGGCCTGCCGACCGGTAGCCGCCGAGCACCGACCGCCGTCCGCCAGGCCCTCTCCTTCGGATCACGCCGGGCGGAACTCGTGGACCACCTCGATGCGGCCGACCAGGTGGCGGTTGAACTCGGGCAGCTCCTCGGCGGGGACCCAGAGTTCGAGGATGGTGCGGCCGCCGGCCTGGCGGACGGGGTAGCGGGCGAGGAAGGCGGTGTCGACCTCGAAGCGGGTGACGTAGCCGACGCCGGAGGCCGGGACATTCCAGTCGCGGGCGATGCGGATCGCGTAGTCCTCGTTCAGCACCGGGTAGAAGATCGGCTGATCGGGCAGGCGCGGCGGCCAGGCGCGCCAGTCGGCGGCCTCGACCAGGGCCAGTTCCCGAGGGCCGGTCGGGCGCCAGAGGGTGGTGGTGCGTCCGGGGACGGCGGGGCTGGGGGTGGGCTGGGTCGTCGGGCCGTTCATGGGCAGGACGCTAGCCAGGAACGGCCCGTGCGGGAAACGGTTTTCCCGCACGGGCCGGCACGGTGGGACACGGGCCGACGGCCGCCCGCCGGGGTCAGCGGTAGGCGGACTCGCCGGTGATGGCCTCGCCGAGGACGAGGGTGTGGATCTCGCTGGTCCCCTCGTAGGTGAGCACCGACTCCAGGTTGTTGGCGTGCCGCAGGACCGGGTAGGCGGTGGTGATGCCGTTGGCGCCGAGCACGGTACGGGCGCTGCGGGCGATCTCCAGGGCGGCGCGGACGTTGTTGAGCTTGCCGAAGCTGATGTGCGCGGGGCGGGCGGCGCCCTCGTCCTTGAGGCGGCCGATCCGCAGCGCGACCAGGTAGGCCTTCTCGACCTCCAGCATCATCTCGACCAGCTTCTCCTGGGTCAGCTGGAAGCCGGCGATCGGGCGGTCGAACTGGACGCGGCTCTTGGCGTAGTCGAGGGCGGCGGTGTAGCAGTCGCGGGCGGCGCCGACGGTGCCCCAGAGGATGCCGTAGCGGGCCTCGTTGAGGGAGGAGAGCGGTCCGCGCAGGCCGCTGACGCCGGGCAGGACGGCGTCAGCGGGCAGCACGACGTCGTCGAACGCGAGCGCGCTGGTCACCGAGGCGCGCAGGGAGAGCTTGCCGGGCACGTCGGTGGCGGTGAAGCCGGGCGTGCCGGGTTCGACCAGGAAGCCGCGCACACCGTCCTCGGTCTGCGCCCAGACGACCGCGACGTCCGAGATGCCGCCGTTGGTGATCCACATCTTGGAGCCGGAGAGCACCCAGTCCGCACCCTCGCCGGCGCCCTTGCGGCGGGCGCGGGTGCGCATGTTGGCGGGGTCGGAGCCGAAGTCCGGCTCGGTGAGGGCGAAGCAGCCGATCCGCTCGCCGGCGGCGAGGCCGGGCAGCCAGCGCTGCTTCTGCTCCTCCGAGCCGTAGGCGTGGATGGAGCGCATGGCCAGCGAGCCCTGGACGGAGACGAAGCTGCGCAGACCGGAGTCGGCGGCCTCCAGCTCCATGCAGGCGAGGCCGTAGGCGACGGCGCTCGAACCGGCGCAGCCGTAGCCGTCGAGGTGCATGCCGAGCACGCCGAGGGCGCCGAGTTCGGGGGCGAGTTCACGGGCGGGGAAGACGCCGCGCTCGAACCAGTCGCCGATGTGCGGGCGGATCCGGTCGTCGGCGAACCTGCGCACGGTGTCACGGACCAGGCGCTCCTCGTCGGTGAGCAGGTCACCGACGGCGAGCAGGTCGGCGGGGTCGATCCTGGGCGGCTTCGCCACGGGGGCTCCTTGTACGCTCGGCGGGGCGCGGACGGCGGGCCCGGGCGTCGGGGTGGGGACGTCGGGGTTCGGAGCCGTCGCGGCGCTGGGTACCGGCGAGTATGGCGCACGGGGCCGCTCCTGGGACGGCCGCGGACGAGGGAGTGAGCATGTACACAATCCGGCTGGTGACGGCGGATGAGCTGAGCGGGTCGGCGAACGGGCCGGACGGGCCGGACAGCCTGGACGGCCTGCTGGGCGGGCTGCTCGCGGACACGGTCGGCGCCGGGGCGTCGGTCGGCTTCCTCTCCCCGCTGGACCGGGCCGCGGCGGCCGGCTGGTGGCGGGCGCTGGCTCCGGACGTGGCGGCCGGGCGGCTGCTGCTCTGGGTCGCCGAGGCCGACGGGACGGACGCGACGCCGAGCGGGAGCGGAAGCGCGAGCGGGAACGGGAACGGCCGGATCGCCGGGACGGTGCAGTTGCGTCCGGCGGCGACGGCCAACGGCCTGCACCGGGGGGAGGTCGCCAAGCTGATGGTGCACCGGGCGCACCGCGGTCGGGGACTGGCCGGCCGGCTGCTCGCGGCCCTGGAGTCGGCGGCCGCCGGACGCGGGCTGCGCACGCTGGTGCTGGACACCGAGACGGACAGCCCCGCCGAGCGGATGTACGCGGCGGCGGGCTGGACCCGGGTCGGCACGGTGCCCGACTTCGCGACCGATCCGGCGGGGGTGCCGCGCGCGACGACCATCTTCTACAAGGTGCCGACCGAGACCGGTGCGGGCACCGGGGACGCGTCGCTACGATGACGCCTCCGCGCAGGGGCCGGGCACGGGACGAGACGTGAGGGGTGGTGGGCCATGGGCCGGTGGGCCGTGGTCGTGCAGGAGACCGAAGGCATCGGGGACAACCGGCTCTGGGGTGCCAAAGTGCTCGCCGAGGTCGAGGGCGACCGGGAGGACGCGCTCGCCGAGCTGCGGCGGATCGTCCCGACGTACACCCCGCAGCACCCGTTCAACGGCCGGCGGCGCCGGCTGCTGCGGGACGGTGACAGCTATCTGCTGATCACCGAGGGGAGCATGCGGGACTACCACTGCGTCTTCAAGGTGTGGGAGCTGCTGTGGGACAGCAAGCGGCCCGAGGTGCAGCAGGACCGGCTCGCCGAGCGGGACGGCTGACGGCCGGGGACCGGGGGCCGTCGTCGGCCGGTGTCCGGCGGACGGCCAGGCCGGTCAGGTCAGGTCAGGTCAGGACGGGACGGGACGGGACGGGCAGGACGGTCAGGCAACGCCGCAGAGGCGGAGCACCGCCGTGGTCGCGGCGGCCGCGACCACCACCAGCGGGAACGGCGCGCGGCGCAGCGCGAGGACGCCCGCGACCAGCACCCCGGCCGGCCGGGCCCACCCGGCGAAGCCGTGGCCCTGGGTGAGCGCGCCGGTGGCCACCAGGGCGACCAGCAGCACCGCGGCGGAGACGGCGAGCAGGTGGCGCAGGCGCTCGGAGACGGTGATCCGGCCGCCGAGCAGCGGTCCGGCGAGCCGGAAGGCGTAGGTGCCGGCGGCCAGCAGCAGGACGGCGGTCAGGGTCATCGGCGGACCTCCCCGGCGAGGCGGTCGGACCGGCCGGAGCCGGGCACGGGCTCGGACGCCGCTCCGGGCGGGGGCGCCGCCGGGCCGGTCGGGCGGGCGGCGAACAGCAGTCCGGCCAGGGCGAGCAGCACCGGCACGCCCGCCGGCACGTACGGCGTGGCGGCCACCGCGACGACGGCGCCGGCCAGGGCGGCGGTGCGGGTGCGGCGGTCGCGGAGCGCGGGCAGGACGAGGGCGAGCAGCACCGCGGGGAACGCGGCGTCCAGGCCCAGGGCGTCGGTGTCGCCGATCAGCCCGCCGGCCGCCGCGCCGATCACGACGGCGACGTTCCAGATGGCGAACAGGGCGAGGCCGCTGACCCAGTACGCCGCCCGGCGCCGTCGCGGGTCGGACTCCAGCAGGGTGAACGCGGTGGACTCGTCGGTCAGCAGCTGGGCGCCGAGCAGCCGGCGCCACCGGGGGCCGTCCAGCGCGTCGGCGACGGTGAAGCCGAAGGGCAGCAGGCGGGCGTTGAGGACGAGGGCGGTGACGACGGCGGCGAGCGCGCCGCCGCCGGAGAGCACGACGCCGACGGCGGCGAACTGGGCGCCCCCGGCGAAGACCAGCACGGACATGGCCACGGGCACCCAGAGCGGGAGGCCGCCGGAGACGGAGATCGCCCCGAACGAGACGCCGACCAGCGCGTCCGCGAGGCAGACCAGGGCGATGTCACGGAGGGTGGCACGTTCAAGAGTTCGGATGAGCGAACGCATGTCCAGTAGAGTGAACGCAAAAGGGGTCGTTCGTCAAACCGAACGCCTGGACGCATGGAGCGAACACTGATGAGTGGAACCCACGTCGGCAGCCCCTCCGGGGGCGAGTTGATCGAGCTGATCGCGGCTTCGATCCGGCGCGAGCGCGAGCGCGCCGGGCTGTCGATGGCCGAGCTGTCCCGCCGGGCGGGGATAGCCAAATCGACGCTCTCGCAACTGGAGTCGGGCGCCGGGAATCCCAGCGTCGAGACGCTCTGGGCGCTCGGTGTCGCCCTGGACGTGCCGTTCAGCCGGCTGGTCGACCCGCCGCGCCCGACGGTCCGGGTGGTGCGGGCCGGCGAGGGGCCGGTCACCCACTCCGAGCGGGCCGACTACGCCGCGACCCTGCTCGCCTCCTGCCCGCCGGGCGCCCGGCGCGACATCTACCGGATCGACGCCGAGCCGGGCGAGGCCCGGGCCTCCGATCCGCACAATCCGGGCACCGTCGAGCACGTGCTGCTGAGCGCCGGGCGGGCCCTGGCCGGGCCGACGCGGGCGCCCGTCGAACTGGGCCCGGGCGACTACGTCAGCTACCCGGGCGACGTCCCGCACGTGTTCCGGGCCCTGGCGCCGGACACCGTCGCGGTGATCGTAATGGAGCACGTCTGACGGGCCGTCACATCAACGGCTTCCGCTGCGGTCAGAGCTTCAGGAGCCGGTCGAGGAAGGGGTTGCCGAAGACGCGGTGCGGGTCGTGGCGGTCCAGGACGGTGACCGCCTCGTCCCAGCCGGCTCCGCCGCCGGCGCGGTGACTGGCCGGGACGACGCGGTCCAGCATGTCCGGGTCGGCCCAGGCGGCGTCCTCGGTGTAGGCCCAGCCCTTGGACCACTCGACGCGCAGGCCCGCCCGGGTGCCGTCGAACGAGCGCAGCAGGGCCTGTTCGAGGTCGCGGGCGAAGCGGTGCAGCCCGGGGGTGCCGGGGAAGGCCAGCACGTCGAGCCAGACGGCGGTGTCCCACTCGGGGCGGTCCGGGCGCGGGCGCAGCGCGGAGAGCAGCGGCGGCCGGGCGCCGGGCACCCCGGACCAGGCCGGGTCGTCGAGGCCGGTGACCCGGATCTCCACCGCGCCGTTCACCGGGAACTCGCCGCGGGCCCGGTAGGCGTCGAGCAACTCCCGGTACCGGTCGGCGAATTCGGCCACCACCCACTGCAGGTCGGCGCGCCGGGCGAGGATCGCGTAGCCGTTCGCGGTGACCCGCAGGGTGGTGGGGCGCACGTACTGGAGCAGGGTGCGCGAGGGGCCCCAGAGGTCGGAGCGCAGTCCGCCGGCGAGCAGGTGGGTGATCACCTCGCCGGTGAGCAGTTCGCGCAGCAGGTCACCGGAGAGCAGGACGTCGGTGAGATCGCCGGTGAGGCCGATCTTGGCGATCAGGTACTGGAGTTGGCCGAAGAGCGGGGCCGAGGCCCAGGTGCCGGAGACGAGGTCGCCGGCCAGCCGGGCGACCGGCTCGGGGACGGAGTCGGAGAAGGGGTAGTTGTAGGGCTCGTCGACGGCGCGGGCGGCGAAGGGGCGGTTCGGGGTGACGCTCCAGGTCTTCAGCCAGGGCCGTTCGGTGTAGGCGAACCAGATCGCCTCGACGCGGCCGTCGCGTTCCACGAAGTCGGCGAAGGTGCGCGGGCGGGAGGGCGAGGAGGGCGGCAACGCTCCGGGGCGGGCGAAGAGTTCGGCGGCGGGGAGGTCCAGCCGGCTGACGCAGCGCAGTGGCCGGTCGGCGCCGGCCCGGAGCACCACCTCGGTGACGAACGCCCGGCCGAGGTGGACCAGGAAGGCGGCGCTGTCGGCCTCGGAGCGGTCGAAGGTCCGCAGGGTGTAGCGGTCGGTGGCCGGGTCGAGGACGACGGCGGTCAGCCGGGTGACCTGGTTGCTGACGGAGCCGTAGCCGTGGCCGTCGGGGCGCTGCTCGCCGGCGGCGGGGACGGCGCTGCCGTGGCCGCCGATCGCGAGCACGCCGCCGACGGTGAGTTCGCCGGGGGCGGGGACGGCGGTGAGGCCGAGGCCGCGCTCGGCGAGGTGGGCGAGCAGGGCCTCCATGCTCGCGCCGCTCTGGGCGCGGACGGTGGTGGGCGAGTCGGCGGTGATCGCGGTGAGGTGGCGGGTGGTGTCGAGCAGCAGTACCCGGGCCGCCGCGGGGGTGCCGTCGGCGACGGTGAGCGGCGCCCAGGTGTGGCGGTGGCCCTGGGCGCGCAGGCGCCAGCCGTGGGCGCGGGCCCAGTCGGCGAGCGCGGGGACCTCCCCGGGGGTGCGCGGGGCGCAGGTCCAGAGCTGGTCGGTGCGGACCTCGCCGGACCAGTTCTGGTAGACCCGCCGGAACAGTTCGGTGCCGGCCGGGAGGCCCGGCGGGACGGGGGCGTCGGCCCGGGCGGTGTCCGGGCCGACGGTGCCGCGCAGCAGCCAGGCGCCGGCGCCGAGCGCGGCGGAGGCGCCGAGCAGGCGGCGCCGGCTGAGGCCGTGGCCCGGCTCGTCGTGGTGGTGTGCCGCTGCCGTCATGTCCGCCCCTTGTGTCGCGTGGTCTCCCCGATCCCGGGTGAGCGTACGAAGCGGTCGGCCGGGTGCTGCCGTCGCGCTGGTGATCTTCACTCGAAGGAATGAACATTGCCGGATTTTGCGGTGAGCTCATAGGTTGATCGTGATCGCCGTCCCTGGTCACCTCCGGAGGCCCCACCGTGCCCGCTCCCGCTCCCCTGGCCGTTGCCGTCGCCCAGCCCGCCTGCGCACCTTCCGGGCGGCCCGACACCGTCGCGGTCAACGTCGAGCGGCACGCCGCCGCGGTCCGCGAGGCGGGGGCGGCCCGTCTGGTGGTGTTCCCGGAACTGTCGCTGACCGGGTACGACCTGGCCGCGCCCGCCGTCGGCCCCTCGGACGAGCGCCTCGCGCCGCTCGTCGCGGCCTGCGCCGGGACCGGCGCCACGGCCCTGGTCGGCGCGCCGGTGGCCGGGGCGGACGGCCGCGAGTACATCGGCACGCTCGCCGTCACGGGCGAGGGCGCCTTCGTGGCCTGCCGCAAGACGAACCTCTACGGGCGGGAGGCCGAGCGCTTCGCCGCCGGGGAACCCGCCGTCCTGGAGCTGGACGGCCGGCGCCTCGGCCTGGCGGTCTGCGCGGACGCCGCGAACCCCGGGCACGTGAAGCAGCTGGTCGCGCTCGGCGCCGACGCCTACGTCGCCTCGACGCTGTACGGGGCGGGCCCCGAGGCGCTGGCCACCAAGGAGGCCCGCTACCCGGCGCGGGCGGCGGACAACGGCGTGTGGGTGGTGCTGTCCACCGCCGCCGGGCCCAGCGGCGAGTTCGCCGCCACCTCGGGCGGCTCGGGTGTCTGGGCGCCGGACGGCACCGAGGTCGTTCGGGCCGGCACGGCGCCGGGCGAGGTGGTGACCGCCGTCCTCCGGTGACCGGCCCGGCGGCCCGGGACCGATTCTCCGGGCGGGAAATACCCGGGGCCCGCGCGTGGCTGTGGTGTCCGGAAGCCGAACCCGGACGGGGCGCGGACCCTGGAAGCGAGGGCCCCCGCCCGCCGGGACCGTTCAGGAGGTGCAGCGCACGATGGGTGACGAGGAGTACCGGATCGAGCACGACTCGATGGGCGAGGTCCGGGTGCCCGCCGGGGCGAAGTGGCAGGCGCAGACGCAGCGGGCGGTGGAGAACTTCCCGGTGTCCGGACAGCGCCTGGAGCGGGCGCACATCGCCGCGCTGGCCCGGATCAAGGCCGCCGCCGCGCGGGTCAACGCCCGGCTCGGCGTGCTGGACGCGGAGACCGCCGACGCGATCGTCTCCGCCGCCGAGGAGGTCGCGGCGGGCCGCTGGGACGACGAGTTCCCGGTGGACGTCTTCCAGACCGGCTCGGGCACCTCGTCCAACATGAACACCAACGAGGTGATCGCCACCCTGGCCGGCGAGCGCCTCGGCCGGCCGGTCCACCCCAACGACCACGTCAACGCCAGCCAGTCGTCCAACGACGTCTTCCCGTCCTCGATCCACATCGCCGCCACGGCCGCCGTCACGCACGATCTGGTCCCGGCGCTGGAGCACCTGGCGGAGGCGCTGGAGCGCAAGGCGGCGGAGTTCGCGGGTGTCGTCAAGGCGGGCCGCACGCACCTGATGGACGCCACGCCGGTCACCCTGGGCCAGGAGTTCGGCGGCTACGCGGCGCAGGTCCGGCACGGGCGCGAGCGGCTGCTCGCCACCCTCCCCCGGGTCGCCGAACTGCCGCTCGGCGGCACCGCGGTGGGCACCGGCATCAACACCCCGCCCGGGTTCGCGGCGGCGGTGATCGAGGAGGTCGCGCGGGCCACCGACCTGCCGCTGACCGAGGCCCGCGACCACTTCGAGGCCCAGGGCGCGCGGGACGGCCTGGTCGAGCTGAGCGGCCAGCTGCGCACCGTCGCCGTCGGGTTCACCAAGATCGCGAACGACCTGCGGTGGATGGGCTCGGGCCCGCGCACCGGCCTCGGCGAGCTGAACCTGCCGGACCTCCAGCCCGGCTCCTCGATCATGCCGGGCAAGGTGAACCCGGTGCTGCCCGAGGTGGTGCTGATGGTCGCCGCCCAGGTGATCGGCAACGACGCCACCGTCACGGTGGCCGGGGCGAGCGGCAACTTCGAGCTCAACGTGATGCTGCCGGTGATCGCCCGCAACGTCCTGGAGTCGGTGCGGCTGCTGGCCAACAGCGCCCGGCTGCTGGCCGACCGCGCGGTGGACGGCATCACGGCCAACGCCGAGCGGGCCCGCGAGTACGCGGAGTCCTCGCCGTCGGTGGTGACGCCGCTGAACCGGTACATCGGGTACGAGGAGGCGGCCAAGGTCGCCAAGCAGGCGCTGGCCGAGCGCAGGACCATCCGTCAGGTGGTGCTGGACCGCGGGTACGTCGAGCAGGGGCGGCTCACCCTGGAGCAGCTGGACGAGGCGCTGGACGTGCTGCGGATGACCCGCCCGTAGGACGGGGGCGGACACGCGCCCGGGGCGCGGAGGCGCTCTCGCCGCTCCGCGCCCCGGGTGCGGGGCTGACGGTGACCGTCAGCTCCTGGCCCGGCCGGCCCGGCCGCGCCGCATCGACGCCCCGTTCGACGTCATGGTGGCCATCGAGATGGCGGCGATCCCCAGCAGGCACATCACGCCGCCCGCGATCAGGCAGGTGACGATGTTCTTGCCCCGGTCCACCTCACCCGAGACGACCCACGGGGAGAGGATCGTCCACGCACCGAGCAGGGTGGCGGCCCAGGCCCGGGCGTGGGTGCGCTCGTACGCCGAGCCGTAGCCGGCCATCAGCACGCTGTAGGCGATGCCGACGATCAGGCAGGTCACGGTGAGCGTGCTGAACGCGGTGAAGCCGACGATCCACGGCGAGGCCGCCAGGAACAGACCGGCCAGGACGGCCAGGGCCTCGACGGCCTGGGCCCGCGGGGTCAGGGTGACCCGCTCGTAGTGCTCCCGGAGTTCGACGATGTCCGGATGGTGTTCCATGCCCATCGGCGCTTGGGTAGACACCGATACCACCTCCTAGGTCGGAACATGGAGGGCTCTAGCCCAGTACCATTCTGGCGCCCTTCGACCGTTTTGCACCTTTTGACCAGGGCGACTACCCTTCCGCACCACCCCGTCCCAGCGGGTGACCTCTGTCTCACCGCCACTCGCCGCCCTTGCCTGTGCAACTCGTTGCATAGCAGGATGCCGGTCATGGCACTGGAGCACGCGATCCTCGTCTCGCTGCTGGAACGGCCCGGCTCCGGCTACGAACTGGCCCGGCGCTTCGACCGGTCCATCGGCCGCTTCTGGACCGCCACCCACCAGCAGATCTACCGGGTGCTGCGGCGGATGGAGGCGGACGGCTGGGTCCGCGCCGAGGAGGTCGCCCAGGACGGCCGGCCGGACAAGAAGGTCTACTCGGCGGCCCCGCCCGGGCGCGAGGCGCTCGCCGCCTGGCTGCGCGAGCCCGTCGAACCGGAGACCGTCCGGCACGAGCTGGCCGTCCGGATCCGGGCGGCGGCCTTCGACGACCCGGCCGCGCTGATCCCCGAGGTCGAACGCCACCGCGAGGGCCACGCCGCCCTGCTCGACCGCTACCTGCACGGCGAGCGGCGCGACTTCCCGGCGGACTCGCCCCCGGAGGCGATCGACGCCCAGCGGCGGCTCCAGCACGTGGTGCTGCGCGGCGGCATCGAGTACGAGCGGATGACCCTCGCCTGGCTCGACGACGTGCTCGCCACCCTGCGCGAGCTGGCCGAAGACCGCTGAACCCGCGCTCCGCCCACCACCCCACCCCTCCCCGCCCTCACCCTCGACCCCCGGGAGCCCGCGATGCTCTTCAACCCGAGCACCTACGACCCCGCGCAGTTCGACGAGCCGACCCGCCGGCTGCTGCGCGCGACCGTGGACTGGTTCGAAGCGCGCGGCAAGAAGGCGCTGATCGACGCCTACATCGACCGCGCCTGGTATGCCGACTTCCTCGAATTCGCCGCGAAGGAGGGCCTGTTCGCCGAGTTCCTGACGCCCTCCTCGGCCGACCCGGCCAAGCGCTGGGACACCGCCCGGATCGCCGAGCTGAACGAGATCCTCGGCTTCTACGGCCTCGGCTACTGGTACACCTGGCAGGTCACCATCCTGGGCCTCGGCCCGGTGTGGCAGAGCGAGAACGAGGCCGTCCGGGCCCGTGCGGCCCGCCTCCTGACGGAGGGTCACGTCATGGCGTTCGGTCTCTCCGAGCGCGGCCACGGCGCCGACATCTACTCGACCGACATGATCCTCACCCCGGACGGCGAGGGCGGCTTCACCGCCACCGGCTCCAAGTACTACATCGGCAACGGCAACGTCGCCGGCCTGGTCTCGGTGTTCGGCCGCCGCTCGGACGTCGAGGGGCCGGAGGGCTACGTCTTCTTCGCCGCCGACAGCCGCCACGAGGCGTACCACCTGGTCAAGAACGTGGTCAACGCCCAGATGTACGTCAGCGAGTTCCGGCTGGAGGAGTACCCGGTCCGCGCCGAGGACGTCCTGCACACCGGCAAGCCCGCCTTCGACGCCGCGCTGAACACCGTCAACGTCGGCAAGTTCAACCTGTGCACGGCGTCCGTCGGCATCTGCGAGCACGCGATGTACGAGGCCGTGACGCACGCCCAGAACCGGGTGCTGTACGGCAAGCGGGTCACCGACTTCCCGCACGTGCGCCGGGAGTTGACCGACGCCTACGCGCGGCTGGCGGCGATGAAGCTGTTCTCCGCCCGCGCGGTGGACTACTTCCGCACCGCCTCCCCCGAGGACCGTCGCTACCTGCTCTTCAACCCGATGACCAAGATGAAGGTCACCACCGAGGGCGAGAAGGTCATCGACCTGATGTGGGACGTCATCGCGGCCAAGGGCTTCGAGGCGGACACCTACTTCGACAAGGCCGCCAAGGACATCCGCGGCCTGCCGAAGCTGGAGGGCACCGTCCACGTCAACCTGGCGCTGATCCTCAAGTTCATGGCCAACTACCTTTTCGCCCCGGCCGAGTACGCCCCGGTGCCGACCCGGCAGGACGCCGCCGACGACGCGTTCCTGTTCCGGCAGGGACCGGCCCGCGGCCTCGGCGCGATCCGCTTCCACGACTGGCGGGCCGCCTACGACGCGCACGGGCACCTGCCGAACGTCGCCCGGTTCCGCGAACAGGCCGACGGCTTCTGCGAGTTGCTGCTCAACCACGCGCCGGGCGCGGAGCAGCAGGCGGACCTGGACTTCCTGCTGGAGATCGGCCAGCTGTTCGCGCTGATCGTCTACGGGCAGCTGGTGCTGGAGCAGGCGGCGCTCACCGGGCTGGACGCGGACCTGCTGGACCAGGTCTTCGACGCGCTGGTGCGGGACTTCTCCGCGCACGCCACCGAGCTGCACGGCAAGGCGTCCGCCACCGAGGCCCAGGCGGCGTGGGCGCTGGCGCACGTGCGCCGCCCGGTCGCGGACGCGGCGCGGGCGGCCAAGGTGTGGGGCATGGTCGAGGCGCTCTCGGGCGCGTACGAGATGGCTCCGTAGCCGGCGCCCGAGGCGGAGTTCCCGGGGGTGCCGGCCGGCGGACCGGCACCCCCGGGGGCCTTTTCGCGGGCTCAGAAGGTCAGCTTCCAGCTGTCGATGTAGCCGGTGTCCTGCGGGCCGACGTCCTGGACCTTGAGCTTCCAGGTGCCGTTGGCCGGCACGGCGGAGGCGTTCACGGTGTACGTGGTCTGCACGTTCGCCCCGGAGTCGCCACTGGACGCCTTGAGGCGGAAGGCGGTGCCGTTCGGCGCGACCAGGTCGATGACGAGGTCACCGCGGTAGGTGTGCTTGATGTCCACGCCGACCTGGAGCGCGGCCGGGGCGTTGCCGGTGCGGCCGGTGACGGCGAGGTCGGAGGTCACGGCCGACCCGTAGTCGGGGATCTGGACGTCGGCGGTGTTCTCGAAGACGGTGCCGGTGGGCGGGGTGGTGCTGCCGGCGGCCAGGGTCCAGATCGCGTACGCGATGGCGTCGCTCATCCGGTCCAGCGCGGTGTCGTTGATGTTGGCGGTGGTGTCGCAGGAGGAGTGGTAGCAGCGGTCGAACGGCTGGCCCGCCGTACCGCCCCACTTGGCCGCCTGGGCGCTGGTCTTGGTGTAGTCGGCGCCGCTGAACAGGCCGCCGACCCGGATGCCGGCGTTCTGGAACGGGGCGTGGTCGGAGCGGCCGTCGCCCTCGAAGTCCTGCTCGGTGCTGATGCCGAGGCCGGCGAAGTAGTCGCGGAACAGGGCGTCGAGGGCGCTGTCGTAGCGGTAGGTGAAGTAGCCGGGGTTGGGCGAGCCGATCATGTCGAAGTTGAGGTAGGTCTCGATCTTCGAACGCTCGGTGGCGCCGAGGCCGTTGACGTAGTTCTTGGAGCCGACCATGCCGTACTCCTCGGCGCCCCACCAGCCGAACCGCAGGTGCTTGGTGGGCTTGAGGCCGACCCGGGAGACGGCGAGAGCGGTCTCCAGGACGCCGGCCGAGCCGGAACCGTTGTCGTTGATGCCCGGGCCGCCGGTGACGGAGTCGAGGTGGGCTCCGGCCATGACGACGTGCGAGGTGTCGCCGCCGGGCCAGTCGGCGATGAGGTTGTAGCCGGTCGAGCCGTTGTAGCTGAAGGTGAGCAGGGTCGTGGTGTAGCCGGCCGCGTCCAGCTTGCTCTTCACGTAGTCGATCGAGGCCTTGTAGCCGGTGCGGCCGTGGGCCCGGTTGCCGCCGTTGGCGGTGGCTATCGACTGGAGCTGGGCCAGGTGCGCCTTGACGTTGGCGACCGGGATGTCGGGGGCTGCGGCGACCGCCGGTGCGGCGGGCGCGGCGAGGGCCCGCGGCGCGGGGGCCGGCGGGGCCGCCGAGGCGGCGGGGGTGAGGAAGGCGGCCGCGAGGGCGACGGCGGCAGCGGCGGACAGGGCGGATCGGCGCAGGCGGGATCGCCGCGGGGCGCGCTCGGTCAATGGGGGCTCCGGTATCCGGTGGGGCAGAACGGAAGCGCGCCACTTCGCGGGCGGCGGAGGGGTACTGAGGGGGTGTGGGGCCGCCGGCCGCGCCGAAAAGTTGACGCGACCATGATGATTGGGCGAACCGGGGAGTCCGTCAAGGGGCGGCGGGGATGCCGGCGGCTCACGGCGGCGGCTCACGGCGGCGGCTGACAGCTGACAGAATCTGAAATCTGTTATCTGTTATCTGTCAGCTGAAATCTGTCAGTCGTCAGCTGTCAGCCGTCCGCCGCCTCGGCCCCGACGGCCGTCAGTCGTCAGTTGTCAGTCGTCGACCAATGGCTGTTCGGGCGTGCGGGGCAGCACGACCCGGACGACGGCGCCGCCGTCGTGGTTGCCCGTCGTGAACCGGCCGCCCAGTTCCTCGGCGCGCTCCGCCATCGAGCGCAGCCCGACGCCCGCTCCGGCGCGCCGCGCGGCCACGCTCCCCTCCCCGCCGTCCACCGCGTCCGCCGCGCCGGTGTCGTTGGCCGGGCCCCCAGGGAAGCCGCAGCCGTCGTCCCAGATCTCCAGCACCACCGCCTCCGGCCGCACCCGCAGGGTCAGCCGGGCCCGGCCGGCCCCCGAGTGGCGCAGCACGTTGTGCAGGGCCTCGCCGCTGATCCGCAGCGCCGCCACCTCGACGGCGGCCGGCAGCGCGGGCGGCGGGTCGGGGTCCAGCACCAGCGAGATCCGCACCTGCGGCCCGTCCAGGTCCGCGACCAGCCGCCGCAGCGCCACCGCGAGCCCCTCCCCCGCCAGCGCGGCGGGGGCCAACCCCTCGGTGATCCTGCGCAGTTCGTCGATCGCCTGGCCGATCCCGGCCGACACCGCGACCAGCGAGCGGGCCGCCGGGGAGTCCGCGGGCACGGCCGCCCGCGCGGTGTCGACGCCGAGCCGCAGGCCGGAGAGGCTGGGCCCGAGGCCGTCGTGCAGGTCGTGCCGCAGCCGCCGGCGCTCCTCCTCGCGGGCGAGCACGATCCGCCGCCGCCCGCGCTGCAGTTCCTCGTACATCCGCAGCGAGGCGATCGCGGGCGCGGCCTGGTCGGCGAGGAAGCGCAGCACCTCGTGGTCCTGGGCGTCGAGGTCGGGCTGCCCGGCGCGCGGCGGCGCGTACAGGTCGCCGATCACCGTGCCCTCGTAGCTGAGCGGGAACACCTGGCCGGCGGGCCCGATGGTGCCGACGGAGGCGGCCTCGTGCGGTCCGGTGCGGGTGTGCAGGACGACCCGGGCGCCGGGCAGGCCGAGCGCGTTCACCACGGTGTCGCAGAGCAGGGGCGGCGCGTCGGCGGGGCTGACGGCGCGGCTCAGCCGCTCGGCGAGCGCCCGCACCACCTGGTAGGGGCGGGCCCGGTCTCCGTAGTAGAAGCGGTCGACGGCCCGCACCACCCACCGGGTGGTGGGTCCGAGCAGTCCGCCGATGGCCAGCGCCCCGGCGGCGAGCAGTTGCGCGGGGGCGCTGCTGGCCTGCGGCAGGGCGCGGCGCAGCAGCAGCGCGATGCCGAGGTAGCCGGCGATCAGCAGGGCGGTGAGGGCGAGGACACTGAGCATCCGGCGGGTCGCCCGGTCGAGGTAGCGGGAGCGGTCGCGGGTGAACGCGTAGCCGACCGCGCCGAGCATCCACAGCGCGGAGCCGGCGAAGTAGGTGACCGCCGCGACGCTCTCCGAACTGCCGAGCCGCAGCGCGATGTTGGTGGTGACCAGCCAGACGAGGTAGGGCACCAGGACGGCGGTGACGCTGCGGTGCGGGCGGGCGGAGCGCCGCCAGCGGACGGCGGCGACGACCAGGCTGGTGGCGACCAGGCCCCAGGCGACCAGGGTGGCGTGCCACTCGTCCAGCGGCAGGCCCTGCCCGGGCGGCACCAGGACGTCGCCGTGGTAGGGCAGCGGGCTGCGCAGGCGGACGGCGCACGCGTGGACGACACTCCAGAGCGCGACGGCCGCGACGAACACGCGGCCCGGCCCGCCGGGCAGCCGGCCCTCGGGCAGCCAGAGCGGGAGGGCGATGGAGAGGAAGATGAACAGGGCGACGGAGACGAGCAGCAGGGCGGCGCCGACGGCCTGCACCACCGCTCCGGCGTCGGTGACCGCGGCGGCGAGGAGGGTGAAGCGGGACAGGCAGCCGCCGAGGCCGGCGAGGAGCAGGCAGCGGCCGAGGCTGCGGCCGGCCGGCGGTCCGGCGGCGGGGCCCGGGGTGGTCCCCTCCGGGGCGGGTGCGGCGCGGTGGGCGAGGATGAGCAGCCCGGAGAGCGCGAAGGCGAAGCCGAGCAGGACCGTCTCGCCGTCGTGCAGGTAGAACGGCGAGGCCCAGGGGGCGTTCGGGTGGGTGACCGCGAGCAGGACCCAGCCGAGCCCGCTGAGCAGGGTCGCGCCGCAGGTCCAGGCCGCCGGGCCGAGGACGGTGCGCCGGGGCGCGGCCGGGGGCCGTGGCGCCGGCGCCGAGGGGAGCGGTGGGCGCGCGGGGCTGCGCGGGCGGGTGGACCGGGTCGGCCCGGCGGGGCTGGTGGGCCGGGTGGTCGACCGGTGGGCCGGCGGGGCGGGGTGCCGGGCCGGAGGGGTGGCCGGGGTGGCGGCCGGTTCGCTCATGAAAGCCTCCTCCCCCGCATCCTGCGCGTCCCGCCGTCCCGTCGGCGCGGGACGGCGGTCCGGTCCCGGCCCCGGGGCGCGGCCGGGCGGCGGCGGGGGCCTGCCGGGTGCGGGTCAGCCGTCGCCGAGTCCCATGTCCCGGGCGCGGGCGACGGCCTCGGCCCGGGTCGCGACGTGCAGCTTCTCGAAGATGTGGGTGACGTGGTTACGGACGGTCTTCTCCGCGACCACCAGTTCCCGGGCGATCCGGCGGTTGTCCAGTCCGCGCGCCACCAGGTCGAGCACCTCCGCCTCGCGGGCGGTGAGCGCCGGGAAGAGCTGGCCGGCCTCCCGCACCCGGGCGCCGGCGAGCAGGGTGGTGATCCGCTCGGCGACGTCCGCGCCGAACACCGCCCCGCCGGCCGCGACCGTGCGCACCGCGTGCAGCACCTCCTCGCGCCCGGCGCCCTTCACCAGGTAGCCGCGGGCCCCGGCCTGGAGAGCGGCGAGCAGGCTGCCGTCGTCGTCGGCCATGGTGAGCATCAGCACGGGCGGGGCCGGCTGGTCGGCGGAGAGCCGGCGGGTGGCCTCCAGCCCGGAGCCGTCCGGCAGCGAGAGGTCCATCACGACGACGTCCGGACGGTGGCGGGCGACCGCCTCCGGCACGTCGCCGACGCGCTCGGCCTCGGCGACGACGACGATGCCCTCGGCGCTTTCGAGGGCGACCTTCAGACCCTCGCGGAACAGCGGATGGTCGTCGACGATCAGGACCCGCACGGGCGCGGCCGGCGGTTCCTCCTCCGACCGGTCCTCTGGTCGCTGCGGGACTTCGGCGGGCTGTTCTTCATCCACATGGCCGACACTACCAGCGATGCGCTTGTGACTTTCCGTGACAGCCCTGGTGGCGGCCTGCGTGGCGCGCGCGGCGGGCCGGGCGGCGCGGGACCGGGGCGGGGACGGGCCGGGCCGGGCGGCGCGGGACCGGGGCGGGGGCGGGGCGGGGCTGGGGCGGACAAGACCGCTGCCCCATGCGCCCGGGACGGCGGGAGGCCGAGACTGGAGACAGCGCGTCCGGCGCGGCGACCGGTCGTCGGTGGACCCCCCACCCGTCCCTAGGCGGTGCCATGACCACGGTGATCCCCTCCCGCTCCCGGCCGCGCACGCCCGCCGGGGGCCTACCGCGCCGTACGGCCGCGCAGCGCCACCTGACCGGCGCCGCCGCGGTCACCGTGTTCTGCCTGGTGGTCGCCACCCTCTGGGTCTGCTACGTCCTGGTGCACCTGGGCTCCCCGGGCATCGAGGCGCCCCGGGACCAGTTGGCCATCCTGCTGTACGCGCTGCCGACGGCGGGGGCGGGCATGCTGCTGCACGCCCACCGGCCGGGAAATCCGCTCGGTTGGGTGATGCTCGTCTACGCGCTGACGTCCATGCTGCCGAGCGCGGTCGCCGCACCCGTCTGGGTGGAGGTCTCCGACCCCGGGATCGTGGGAGCGGCGGCCGTGGTGCGCGGGGTGTGCGACACGATCAGCCAGACCCTGTTCTACGTGCTGCCGCTCTGGCTGCCGGCCGCCCGGCTCACCACCAGCCGGTGGTGGTGGTACATCGGCGCCGTCACCCTGTGGGTGCTTCCGTACCAGATGTCCTTCCTGGACAACACGACCGTCTTCGGGCACCCCAACCCGCTCGCCGACAGCGGGCCCGCGAACTTCTTCGGCTCGGTCACCGGGCACCTGGACAGCCTCTACGACCCGGTCAACTACCTGCTGATCGGCATCGCGGCCGCCGTGCTGCTGGTACGGCTGCTGCGCCGGGCCGCTCCCCGGCGGCGCGCGCACCTCGCCGGCATGCTGGGCGCCTATCTGCTCTGGGCGGGCATGCAGGACTACTACACGCGCCGCTTCCAGTACGAGTACTGGCTGAGCTACTCGCTGTTCACGGCGGCCGGCGCGGTCTGGGCGGTGGCGGTGGCGTTCCTGGTGGTGCGGGACGGCGGGTGGCGGCTGGACCGCGCCGCCCGGTCGGTACTGATCGGGCTGGTGCTGGCCACCGGGCTCACCGTGGTGTTCGTGGTGTGCGCGGCGGTGCTGTCCGGGTGGCTGGTGCCCGGCCGGGGCGCCGCCGCGCTGGTGCTGATCGCGCTGGTCTTCGTGCTGGGCGCGTGCCTGCCGCGGGCCGCCCGGCGGGCCGTGGGCGCGGTGGACCGGCTCTACTACGGCGACCGCGCCCAGCCCTACCACGTGCTGCGGACGCTGGCCGGGCAGGTCCGGCAGGTGGTCGATCCGGAGCGGCTGCCGTCCGCGCTGTGCACCACCGTCGCGGAGGAGCTGCGGCTGCCGGGCGTGGCGCTGGCGGTCACCACCCGGGCCGGGCGGCGGTCGCTGGCCGCGGTGGGGCGCCTGGACGGGCCGGTGCGGGGCTTCGAGCTGGTCCACAACGGCGCCGTGATCGGGGAGTTGACGGTCGGGCTGCGGGCGGGCGAGGAGCGGTTGGACCCCAGCGACGTCGACATCCTGCGCTCGCTCGCCGACCAGGCCTCGCCGGCCGTCGCCTCCCTGCGGCTGCAGGAGGACCTGCAGGCCAGCCGGGAGCAGATCGTCGCGGCGCGCGAGGAGGAACGGCGGTGGCTGCGGCGTGACATCCACGACGGACTCGGCCCGGCGCTGGCCGGGCTGCGGCTGCGGGTCGACAACGCGGCCTCGGCGGCCGGGGCGGAGGCGGGCGGGGCCGAGGCAGGCGGGGCGGAGACCGGCGACGCCGTCGACAGCGCCGCCGACGGCGCGGCAGGGAGCGGGGCGGGGAGTGAGGCGATCGCGCGGACGCTGCAGGACATCTCGGTCGACCTGGCGATGACGATCAAGGAGGTGCGGCGGATCACCGACCGCCTCGGGCCCGCGCCGCTCGGCGAGTTCGGCCTGACCCGCGCCATCCAGCACCTGGCGGCCTCGTTCAGCAGCGACGGGCTCGCCGTCAGTGCCGCGCTGCAACCGGACCCGCTGCCGGAGCTGCCCGCCGCCGTCGAAGTGGCCGCGTACCGGATCACCGCCGAGGCGCTGAACAACGTGCTGCGGCACGCCCGCGCCCGGAACGCCCAGGTGGCGCTGCGGGCGGACGAGGCGTACCTGACGCTGACCGTCCAGGACGACGGGGTCGGCCTCGGCCTCCCCCAGGCCGGCACCGTCCTCACCCCGGACCCGAAGGCGGATGAGGCGGGTACCGCCCACGCGGATCCGGCGGCCGGGGTAGGCCTGCGGTCGATGGCGGACCGGGCGGCCGAGATCGGCGGGCACTGCACCATCGACCGGCTCTCGCGGGAGAGCGGCACGCGGGTGCTGGCGGTCCTCCCCCGGCACCCCTCGCAGGGGCGCGGCACGGGGCGCTGACGGCCGTGGGCTGACAGCTGACAACTGACAGATTTCAGATGACAGATGACAGATAACAGATAACAGATTCTGTCAACTGTCATCTGTCAGCCGTACGCGGAGCGGCCCCGCGCCCCGCGCCCGGCGCCGCGACCCCGCACACGGCCCGGCACGTAGCCCGCCCCCGGTGCCGGTGGCTCCGGGGGCGGGACGGGTGGGGGGAGATGGGCGGAGTATCGGGCGAGGACGAAAAGCAGGGCGATCGCGGACGATCAGTGCTTGCAGTCCTTCTCACCCGGCTTGCAGCGCTCGGCGTCCGCCGGGCTGCCGGCCGCAGGTGCGGTCTTGGCCGCCGCACCGGCGACGGCGCTCTTGACGACCGCGGCGGCTGCGGCGATGCCGACGACTGCGGACGCGAAGCCGAGCGCCTTCGATGCCGTGTTCGTTGCCATGAGGGGGGCTCCAGATTCTTCAGCTCCGAGCGGTCGAGCCGATCAACCGCTCTGCCTCCCACTCTGGACGGCACCGCGCCCCGGGCGCATGGGCCCGCCGTCCCGTTCCGGTCCCAGAACGGGACGGCGGACGCGACGGCGGGCCCGTCGGTGCAGCTCAGCGGCTCAGCGCAGGACCAGCACCGGCTTCACCACCTCCCCCGACTCCGCCGCCGCGGCCGCTTCCTCGACCGCCGCGAACGGGAAGGTCCGCACCAGCCGGTCCACCGGCAGCCGTCCGGCGCGCAGCAGGTCCACCAGCACCGGCAGGAACCGGCCCGGCACGCTCGCCCCCTGGTTCACCCCGACGATCCGGGGAGCCCAGGCGAGCAGCCCGGGCACGTCCAGGCCCACCTCGCTGCCGGCCGGCGGCGCGCCCACCACCCCGCAGGTCCCCCCGACGGCCAGCGCCTCCACCGCCTGGCGCAGCGCGCGGACGCTGCCGCTGGTCTCCAGCGTGTGCTGCGCGCCGCGCCCGCCGGTCAGTTCGCGGACCGCCGCCACCGGGTCCCCGGCGCGGGCGTCCACGGCGTCGGTGGCCCCGAGCCCGCGGGCCAGCGCGAGCCGCTCCGGGCGCAGGTCGACGGCGACGATCCGCACCACCGGCGTCGAGCGCGCCGCCAGGACGGCGGCCAGCCCGACCGCGCCGGCGCCGAACACCACCAGGGTGTCGCCGGGTTCGGGCCGCAGCACGTTGAGGACCGCGCCCGCGCCGGTCTGCACGCCGCAGCCGAGCGGCGCCAGCAGTTCGAAGGGCACCGGCGGGCCGGTGACGGGCACGGCGTTGCGCTCGTCGGCGAGCGCGTACCCGGCGAAGGAGGACTGGCCGAAGAAGTGGCCGTGCAGCGCGGCGCCGCGGTGGCGGCCCGTGCCGTGCACGGTGGCGCTGCCGTCCGGCCGGAAGCCGCCGAACAGGTTGAGCGCGGCCCAGTGGTCGCAGCGCACCGGCAGCCCGTCCCGGCAGGGCGGGCAGGCACCGCAGGAGTCGAAGGTCAGCACGACGCGGTCGCCGGGCCGCACCCGGGTGACGGCCTCGCCGACCGCCGCGACGGTGCCCGCGCCCTCGTGGCCGAGGACGGCCGGCAGCGGCGCGGGCGTGCGGCCGGCCCGCACGCTCAGGTCGGTGTGGCAGATCCCGACGGCGTGGATCCGGACCAGGACCTCGTCCGCGCGCGGGCCGTCCAGCCGGACGGTCTCCGGGCGGAACGGCCCGCCGGTCTCGCGCACCACGGCGGCGGTGGTCTCGATCATGCCGGATCCGTCCCGCCCGGCCGTGCGGCGGCGATGTCCCACGGGGCCCGGGGCGTGAACAGTCGGTCGGCGGTGGACCGTTCGTAGGGCATGCCGGGCGGCATGGCGAGCACCTCCAGCTGGAGCCCCCAGGGCGTGCGGAAGTACACCCAGCGGTCGCCGTCGATCGGCCCGCCGTCGGCGACGGTCTGCGGTTCGCCCAGCACCTCGACGCCGGGCTGGCGCCGCAGGTAGGCGACGGCGCGGTCCACGTCGTCGACGGCGATCGCGAGGTGGTGCCCGCCCAGGTCGCTGTTGGCGGGCTGCTCGCGGCGCTGGTCCGGGGTGGTGTACTGGAAGAGCTCCAGATTGCTCACCGGGCCGAGGCGCAGCATCGCGATGTGCGCCACCGCCGAGCGGTGGACGCCGAGTTGGCGGGTCATCCAGTCGCCGTCCCCGTCAGGAGCGGCGACCGGTCCGAGCCGGTAGAGCAGGCGCGCGCCGAGCACGTCGGTGAAGAACGTCACCGCCTGGTCGAGGTCGGGGACGGTGTAGGCGACGTGGTGCACGGCGCGCGCGCCGGGGATGCCGGTCATGGGGCGCTCCTTCCGGGGGCCTCGGGCCGGAACGGCTTCTCGTGGACGGCGTCGCGCTGGTTGGCGACCGCGCTCATCAGGCTCATGCCGCCGTCGACGGTGAGCGAGACGCCGGTGGTGTAGGCGGCGTCCGGGCCGGTCAGGTGGACGATGGCGGCGGCGACCTCGGCCGCCCGCCCCGGCCGGCCCACCGGGATGCCGGGCCGGGGGTGGCCGGTGAGGTCGCGGTCGTCGAGGACGCCGTTCATCCGGGTGGCGGTCTCGCCGGGGCTGACGGCGTTCACGGTGATCCCGTGGGGCGCCAGTTCCAGGGCCATCACCCGGGTGAGCCCGCCGAGCGCGCCCTTGGCCGCGCAGTAGGCGGCGCCGCCCAGGATCGGGGTGAACTCGTGGACGGAGGTGACGTTGACGATCCGCCCGCCGCGCCCCTGGGCGACCATCCGGCGGGCGGCGGCCTGGGCGCAGGCGAAGGGGCCGGTGAGGTCGACGGCGAGGATCCGCCGCCAGTCGTCCAGGCTCTCCTCCAGGACGGGTGAACGGTGGTTGATCCCGGCGGAGTTGACCAGGATGTCGATCCCGCCGAGCTGTTCGGCGGCCGCGTGCACGGCTCGCGCGGCGGCCGCCGGGTCGGCGAGGTCGAGCGGCAGCAGCATGGTCCGCCCGCCGGCCAGCGCGGCCGTGCGGCGGGCGGCGGCCCGGTCGGTGCGGTAGCCGATCGCCACCGCGTGCCCGGCCCGGGCCAGGGCGACGGCGGCGGCCCGGCCGATGCCGGAGCTGGCGCCGGTGACGACCGCCACGGTGGGCGGCCACGCGCCGCCGTCGGGGTGCCGGTGGTGCGGTCCCGGGATGCTCATCGGCCGGCCTCCGGCACGGTGGCGGGGCGGACCTGGTAGCCGGCCAGGGCCAGGCTGGGCGCGCCCAGGTAGCCGTAGAGGGCGGCGGTCGGGCCGGCCGGGCCGGTCCGGAAGCCGTGCCACTCGCCGGCCGGGACGAACACCAGGTCCCCGGCGCGGAGCGGGACGGCGGTGCTCGCCGTGAGGTGGGTGCCGGCGCCGGACAGGACGAGGAAGAACTCGTCGGCGCGCGGGTGCCGGTGCAGGTCGTGGCTGCCGCCGGCACCGAACACCGAGGCGGCGACGGTGAGCCGGCGGGCGCCGACCGTCTCGCCGGTGGCCAGCCAGCGCACCGCCATGCCGGCCGAGCCCGCGACCGGCGCGCCGTCTCCGGTGCGCGCGGCGGGCACCGCCGGGCCGGGCGGCGCGAGCGGAACGGGGTGGGGGCGCAGCGCGGGCCGGTCGCCGGGCACCGCGACGGGCCGGACGGTCAGCACGGCGGCGGGTGCGCCGGGCAGGGCGGTGAGTCCGCAGGCGCTGCCGGGCGGATGGTAGAGGCCCTCGCCCGGGCCGAGCACGCGCCCGGCCGAGCGGATACCGCCGGAGAGCACCAGGGTCACGGCCTCGCCCACCCGGGAGGGGTGGTGCTCGACGCGGACGCCGGGCGGCAGGGTCTCGACGGTCAGTCCGCCGTGCGCGGTGGGCAGGTGGCGCGGGTCGATCAGCCGCCGGAACACGGGGGCCGTCCGGGGGATGGCGGCGGGTACGAGGATCACGCGAGATCTCCTTCGGTAACTGTGGCTGTGGCGCGGTCGGGGTCGGGGCCTGCGGGTCGGGGAGCCGTGGGGAGGGCGGCGGGCGGAGCGTCGCCGGCGCGGCCGGGCTCGTCGCCGGCGCGGCCGAAGTCGAGGAGTACCTTGGGCGGTCCGCTGCGCCCGCCCGCCAGCATCCGGAAGGCCTGCGCCCCGGCGGACGGCGGCAGCACGGCGGCGATCAGCGGTTCGGCCGTCAGCACGCCGTCGCGGAAGAGCCGCAGCGTGCGGTCGTAGTGGTCCAGGCCGTGCCGCACGCCGATCACCTCCAGTCCGCGCAGGGCGAGCCGGCCCGGGTCGAAGTCGGGGCACGGGCCGGCGGCCACGCCGATCACGGCGAGCCGGCCGCCCGGTTCGAGCAGGTCCAGGCCGAGCGCGAACGCCTGAGCCGCGCCCGCCGCCTCGACGGCGAGCGAGTACCGGGCGAGGCCGGCGGCGAGCGCCTGCTCGGGGCTCAGGGCGTGGCGCGCGCCGCAGCGCAGCGCGAGCCGCCGTCCGGCCGGGTCGATGCCCACGGCGTCCACCGACTCGCCCAGCCGGGCGGCGAGTTGGACGGCGAGCAGGCCGATCGTGCCGGTGCCGAGGACGATCACCCGGTCGCCGAGGCGGCAGCGGGCCCGTTCGAGGCCGGCTACCACGGTCACCGCCGGTTCGGTCAACACCGCCGCCCGGTCCGGCACTTGGCCGGGGATCCGGGACAGCGAGCGCTCCGGCAGCACCACGTACTCGGCGGCGGCACCCGGGCGGCCGTAGAGGCCGACCTCGGTGAGGCGTTCGCAGAGCGGGCGGCGGCCGCGCCGGCACATCCGGCACAGGCCGCAGTGCACCATGGTGTGGCCCACCACCCGGTCCCCGGGCGCGAACTCGGTGACGTCGCGGCCGACTTCGGTGACGGTGCCGCACCACTCGTGGCCGGGGACCAGTGGGTAGCGGGCCCGCCCGTCGCGCACGTACGCGGCGGTGCCGTGGAGGAGTTCGAGGTCGGTGCCGCACAGGCCGACCAGGGAGGTGCGCACGAGGACGGCGTCCGGTCCGGGCGGCGCCGGCCGGGGTTCCCGGGCGAGCACGACGCGGTGCGGGCCCTCGATGCGCAGCGCCGCCATGGTGGCGCGGGCGCCCGAACGGCGGGCCCCCGCCGTGGTGGCGGGGGCCTCGCCGAAGGCGGGGGCGGAGCCGGTCATGGCCGGCTCCGCCGTTCGGCGCGCCGCCGGGCCAGGGCGCGCCTGGTCGCGGTGGTGCGGCGGGGCGCGGCCAGGGCGAGGCAGAGCACCTCGGCCCCGAGCGGGCCGGCCTCCAGGAGCAGCGTGCGGCCCCGGGTCGCCAGCAGCAGGTCGCCGTCGACGGCCAGGTGGTCCGGCTCCTCGGCGTTCTGTCCGACGAGCAGGGACCCGCGCGCCACGAACAGGACGGTCTCGCCCTCGGGCCGCCCCGGCAGCGCGTGGTGGGCGCCGGGGCTGAGCCGCAGGTGGTCGAAGCTCTCGCAGGCACTGGCGAGCATGGAGCGGCGTGCCAGGCAGCGCAGCCGCACGCGTTCGCCGTTCGGGCCGAGGATGACGGCGGCCGAGGCCGTCGCGGTGGTGACGATCACCTTGGCTCGCCTCCCTTCGTGCTCGGAGGGGTGTCGGGGCGGTCGGGATGGTCGGCGGGTTCGGCGGGTTCGGCCGCCGGTTGTCCGGTGGCCGGTCGCGCGCTCTCCGGCCGGTCGGCGGCGGGGCCTTCGGCGGCCGGCCGTTCGGTGGCCGGGCGTTCGGCGGCCGGGCGTTCGGCGGCCGGCGGTTCGGCTGCCGGCCGTTCCGCCGCCGGGTGGGCCATGGCCCGCCCCGGGTGGCCGGCGACGGCCAGCACCGCGTGGAAGTACTCGAGCCCGGCGGTGCCGGCGGTGAACACGGTGCGCGCGCCGAGCGGCAGGGTCACGGCGGTGCCCTCGACCAGCGGGATCCCGGCGTCGGCCTCCGCCGACTCCTCGTTCCCGGCCTCGGCCTCCGGCGCCGTGGCGGTGCCCGAGCCCGCCGTGATGTACAGGGCGCGTTCGACACCCTCGGCGGTGATCTCGACGCTGCGGCCCGGGTCGAGCCACTGCAGTCCGACGGCGCGCAGCGGTCCGGTCAGCACCCGGGTGGGGTCGACGGCGCCGCGGCGGCGGAGGTCGGTGATGACGGTGCCCGACATGACGGGTGCTCCTTCTGGTGTCTGCGGTCCGTACTGGGCCGTATCTGTTCTCCACGGTGGGCCGCCCGCCGTCCCGGCCGCACGGGGACCCGGTCCTGTCCTGTTCCCGGACTGCGCCCGGCCCGTTCCCGGCCTGGGCCCGGACCCGGCCCGGACGGCACCCGGACGGCGCCCGGGCCCGCGCCCCCGGCGCCTCACAGCGCACCCGACCCGGACCCGGCGGCCGGGACGGCGCCGGCCAGGGCGGGTTCGGTGACGGCGGCCCGGCTGCGCGGGACGCCCGTGCCCACCGGGTCGGCCAGGCCCTCGACAGCGGCCCTCAGCACCGCGGCGTCCACCCGGGTCAGCAGCCTGCCGTCGGCGCAGTACGGGCGCCCGAGGTCGGCGAGCAGCAGCAGCCCGGGGGCGGCGGCGTTGACGAGCGCGACGGTGAGCCGGTCCACGTCGACGCCGCCGGGCAGGGCGGTCGCCGAGCCGTTGCGGGCCAGCAGGTCCCGGTGCGCCCAGCCGGTGGCCCCGGCCGCCAGGCCGAGCCGCTCCGCCACCCGGGCGGCGAGCACCAGGCCGAGCGCCTCGGCGTCGCCGGGGGCGAGGTCGGGACCGGCCACGGCCCGCACCGCGGCGGCGAGGCTCCGGCCGTAGCCGAGGGCCAGCGCGGGGCCGGTCTCGTCGGGGTCGAAGCAGACCAGCGCGGCCCGCGCGTCGGCGCACAGGGCGATCAGGGCGGTGAGCGTCGGCTCGTCGTACCGGGCCCCGGGGTGGAGGAGGGCGGCGAGCGTCGGGTACTGGGCGGGGCAGACGGCGAGCACGTGGCGCACGACCGCGACCGTCCCGGCCCGGGTCCACGCGGCGGGGCGGGCGGCGAGCTGGTCGGCCCGGACCCAGACCAGCGCGTTCGGGACGGGGCGGTGCAGAGCCAGGGCGGGACCGCACGCGGCCGCCAGGTCGGTGGGCACCCGCACCTCGGCGGGGAGCCCGCAGGCGCGTTCTCCGCCAACGGCGAGGACCACGGCGCCGGCGCGGGCGGCGGCCGGCAGCGGTCCGTCGCGCAGGTCGTGCACGGCGGTGGGCGCCCGGTCGGCGGCGAGCGCGCGGACGGCGGCCAGGGTGGCCTCGGGCGCGGTGCCGTCGGTGACGACGAGGAACCGCTCGGCCCGCAGGCCGTCGAGCCGCGTCCCGAGTTCGGACCACGACGGCTCGCCGCCGCGCACCGCCAGGAAGACCTGGGCGGCACCGGCCTGGATCCGCCGGTCGAGCCGGACACTGCGACGCATGATGGCCTCCTCCCGTCCGAACTCCGAAGCCCGAACTGCGAGGTCCGAAGCCCGAGGTCCGGGCTTCGTCCTATGGCCTCCACGCTGCGCCGCCCGCCGCCCCGCCCGCCTGAGCCCCGGGCCCCCACCGCGCCCCGCGCCGGCGCCCGGGACGGGCCGGGGCGCGGCCGGGACGGGCCGGGACGGGCCCCTAGGGGTACGCCCGGCATGCCCGGGGCCCGTCCCACCACGGTCGGGACGGGCCCGGTACGTACGGCCCTCGCGGCCGGCCGCCGAGGACGGCCGCCGCCGGGCCCGCTACCCCGGCGGCCCCCCGGCCGGGACGGCGCGGCGCGCGGCCTCGGGGCGGCGTTCGGGCAGGGCGGCGCTCACCCGGTCCGGCAGGACGGTCAGGCAGAGCAGTTCCGCGCCGAGCGGGCCGCCGTGCAGGTGGACGGACTCACCGCGCGGGGCGAGCAGCAGAGTGCCGCGGTCGAGCATGCGCAGCGGGTGGTCCGGGCAGTCGAGCAGGACGACCGGGCCGCGCAGCACGTACCAGGCGGCCTCGGTGCCGTCGCGGCCGGTGAGGTCGTAGCAGGCGCCCGGGCCGAGGTGGACGTGCTCGAAGGCCTCGCACTCGCTGTGCAGCATGCCCCGGCGGGCGAGGCAGCGGGTGCGGATCCGCTGGGCGCCGGGGCCGAGGAGCAGGCGGGGCGCGGTCGTGCGGGTGACGATCATCGCGGCTCACCGCCTCGCGCCGGCACGAGTTCCGCGTGCAGGTAGGAGAGCCCGCCGGGGCCGGCGGCGAGGTCCAGGGCGGTGCCGAGCGGCAGGGTGAACGCCGTTCCGGGGCGCAGCGGCACCCGGACGTTCCCGGCGCCCGCCCGGCCGTGGCCGCCGGTCACGAAGGCGGTGTGCTCGACGCCGTCGGCGAGCAGGACGTCCCGTTCACCGGTGGCCAGTTCGACGTGCCGCAGCAGGCGCAGCGGTCCGCCGATGACGGCGGACGGGTCGAGCGGGCCGGTGCGCCGCAGGTCGCGGACGACGGTGCTGCCAACCGGGCCGGCGCGACCGGCGCGGCCGGAACGACCGGAGCGACCGGAGCGACCGCCACGACCGCGGGCCGGCGGGTCGGCGGGCAGTTCGATCACCAGCCACTCCAGCGGTCCGGCCCCGGTGTTGCGCAGGCCGTGCCGGGTGCCGAGCGCCGTCAGGACGGCGTCGCCCGCGCGGACGGCGTACGGGTGGCCGTCGAGGGTGACCTCGCCCTCTCCGGCGAGCAGGACGTAGACCTCACGGGTGCGGGTGTGGAGGTGTTCGCCGCTGATGCCGCCCACCGGGACGCGCGCCCATTCGACGGCCTCCCAGCCGCCGGTGAGTCCGGCCCGGCGGGCGAGGCAGGTCCACTGGGTGATCCCGGCCGCGCCGTGCACTCCGTGGACGTCGGCCGGGGCGGTGGTGTCGGCGACCACGACGGCGCTACGCACGTGTCCCACTCCCCCGCACCGATCCCGCCGCTCCGGCCGCGCCCGCGCCCGCCGCCTCGGTGGCCTCGGTGGCCCCGGTGGCCGACCAGGTGCGCAGCCAGCCGGCGGCGTCGCCGAGTTCGGCCCCGCCGAGGTCGTCGACGAAGACGCCCGCGCCGATCCCGCAGGGCAGCGGCAGCCGCTGCCGCCCGTCGCGGTGGCGGACGGTGTCGGCGAGCGCCTCGGCGAGCGTGACGGGCTCCATCAGCGGGTGCCAGACGGGCAGTTCGAGCCGCCGCATCAGCCGCAGGATCCGTTCGGCCTGCCCCGCGTCGAGCAGGCCCCGGCGCCGGGCGACGACGGTGGTGAGCGCCATGTCGACGCAGACCGCCTCGCCGTGCAGGAGTTCGGGCAGCGCGCGCATCTCGACCGTCGGGCTGAACGAGTGCCCGTAGTCCATCAGGCGTTCCAGGCGGTGCTCCCAGAGGTTGGGCTGGAGCTCCTGGAGCATGCCGTGGACGGCGCGGCCGAGCACGGCGGCGCCGGCGGCCGGGGACTGGAAGCCGCTGTCGAGCAGGGCGCGCCCGTGACGTTCGAGCAGGAAGAAGAGGTCCGCGTCCTTGATCAGGGCGACCTTGAGGATCTCGGCGAGCCCGTTGCCGAGGTGGCGCCGGTCCAGGGTGGTGAGGAAGCCCGGGTCGAGCAGGGTGTCGACGGCGGGGTGGTAGCTGCCCAGGCGGTTCTTGTGGCGGCCGTGATTGACGCCGGTCTTGGCGCCGACGCCCGCGTCGACGAGGCCGATCAGCGTGGTCGGCACCCGGACGAAGGGCGTGGAGCGGCGGTAGAGGCTGCAGGCGAGGCCGACGACGTCGGTGAGTACGCCGCCGCCCACCGCGATCACCGGTTCGCCGCGGCGGGAGATCCCGAAGGAGTCCATCCGGTCGGCGACCTGGAACACCGCGTCCATGGTCTTCACCTGTTCGTGGGCCAGCAGGACGTGCGTCTCGTACTCGACGTCCTGGGCGTCCAGGTAGCGGCGCAGGCGGTGGCCGTGCAGTTCGTGGACGCGGGCGTCCACGACGACGAGCCGGCGCCCGGGCGGGCCGCCGGCCCGGGCGAGCGCCGGGTTGCGCGGGTCCAGCACGCCGGGGACGAAGCGGACCCGGTAGCGGACGGGCAACGCGGTGGCGACCGTCCAGGCCTGGGCGCCGCTCACCGGGTCGCCGGTGGCGTGCAGGCCGTGGACGTCCGCGCCGGGGGCGCCGGGCGTGCCGGGACGGTGCTGCGGGTGGGGGATGGACACAGGTCGGCTCCTTCGGCGGGCGACGGCTCGGGCGGCCCGACGGGTGAGGGAGGGCCCGACGGGCCGGTGTGCACCACGCTGGCGCGCCCGCCGTCCCGGACGCACGGGCGGCCGGCCCCATCCGCGTCCCGGTCCCGCCCGGGACGGCCCGGGACGGCCCGGGACCGGCCGGCGCGGCGACGGGACGGCCCGCGGCGCCCGCACCGCCGCGCCCGCCGTCCCCCGCACCGCGACCGCCCCCGCCCCCGCCCGCCCCGGCCCCGGCCCCGGCCCCGGCCCCGGGCACTGTACGGGCGACGTACGGTGGAACACGGAGGCCGACACCATGCACGCCACCAGGACCCACTTCACCGACCGCACCGACGCGGGCCGCCGGCTGGCCGCCCTGCTGGGGCACCTGCGTGGCCCCGGCACCGTGGTGGTGGCCCTGCCGCGCGGCGGCGTCCCGGTGGCCGCCGAGGTGGCCGCCGCGCTCGGCGCGCCGCTGGACATCTGCGTGATCCGCAAGCTGGGCGTCCCGTACCAGCCGGAGCTGGGCATGGGGGCGATCGGCGAGGACGGGGTGCGGGTGATCAACGACCAGGTGCTGCGGCCCGCCGGGGTGACCCCGGAGCAGCTGGCCGCCGTGGAGGCCCGCGAACGGGCGGAGCTGGAACGCCGGGCGCACCGCTACCGGGGCGGCCGCCCGCCGGTCGACCTGCGCGGGCGGACGGTGGTCGTGGTCGACGACGGCATCGCGACCGGCTCGACCGCGCGGGCCGCCTGCCTGATCGTGCGGGCGCGCGGCGCGGCGCGGGTGGTGCTCGCCGTGCCGGTGGCGCCGCCGGACTGGACGGAGCGGCTGAGCGGGGTCGCCGACGAACTGGTCTGCGTGGGCACGCCGTCGCCGTTCTTCGCGATCGGCGAGTTCTACGCGGACTTCTCGCAGACCGAGGACGCCGAGGTGCTGCGCCGCCTCGCCGCGGCCCGCACCGGTGACGAAGCCGGGCCGGCGCCCTTGGGCGAACGGTCGGCGCCCGACGGCACGGTGCCCGCGTCCGACGCCACGGTGCCGGCGTCCGACCGCGAGCTGACGCTGCCCGCCGCCGGGGCCCGGCTGACCGGCCGGCTGGCGGTCCCGGCGGGCGCCCGCGGCATCGTGGTGTTCGCGCACGGCAGCGGCAGCGGGCGGCACAGCCCGCGCAACCGCCATGTGGCCGGGGCCCTGAACCGCTCGGGCCTGGCCACCTTCCTGTTCGACCTGCTCACCGAGGACGAGGAGGAGGACCGGCGCAACGTCTTCGACGTCGCCCTGCTGGGCGCCCGGCTCACCGACGTGGCGCGCGCGCTGCCCGCCGAGCAGGCCCGCCGGGACGGCGGACCGTTCCTGCCGCTCGGCCTGTTCGGCGCGAGCACCGGGGCCGCCGCCGCGCTGTGGACGGCCGCCCGGCTGGGCCACGGCGTGGGCGCGGTGGTCTCCCGGGGCGGGCGGCCGGACCTCGCCGGGGCGGACGCGCTGGGCGCCGTGCTCGCGCCGACGCTGCTGATCGTCGGCGGCCGGGACGAGGCGGTGATCGACCTGAACCGCCGGGCGCGCGAGCGGCTGCGCTGCGAGAGTGAGCTGGCGGTGGTCCCGCACGCCGGTCACCTGTTCGAGGAGCCCGGCACGCTGGACCGGGTCGCCGAGCTGGCCCGCGACTGGTTCGCCGGCCACCTCGTCCCCCGCGCCCCCTGAGACCCAAAGCCCCCGCTCCCGGGTCCCGAGCCGCCGCCCCCGCCCGGACCCCACCCCCTCCTGACCAGCGCACACGCCCCGTCGGGGCCGTTACGCAGAACTCGTGAAACACCCCGGATCGACCGAGCATTCTGCACAGCACGACCAGCGATTTCCTGATCACCTTGTACACATTGAACAGTGAAAAACTGACCTGTTGCCCAACCCCCCCGACTGGAGCAAGCTCTGCGCTCAGCCGCCCGCATCCCCCTCGCCCCATCCCCGCGGAGCGGCCGCCTCAAGCGGATGCCTCAATGCCGAGGCCTCAATGTGGAGGAACGACCGATGACCCCGCAGTCCCACGCCCTTGAGCTGACCCCCGAGGAGCGCGAGGCCGGTCTCGACGCCGAGCAGCTGCGCCGCCTCGTCGGCCTCGTCGAGCACGACCCGGCCACCGACCCGTTCCCGGTCACCGCGCAGGACGCCGTCGTGTTCGTGGTGGGCAACGCCACCCAGACGGCCCAGTTCTACCAGGTCGTCTTCGGCATGGAACTGGTCGCCTACTCCGGCCCGGAGACCGGCCGCCGTGACCGCAAGGCCTACGTGCTGCGCTCCGGATCCTGCCGCTTCGTGATCAAGGGCGGCGTCTCCCCCGACAGCCCGCTGCTGGACCACCACCGCCGCCACGGCGACGGCGTCGTCGACCTGGCCCTGGAGGTCCCGGACGTCGACAAGTGCATCGCGCACGCCCGCGCCCAGGGCGCCACCGTGCTGGAGGAGCCGAACGACGTCTCCGACGAGCACGGCACCGTGCGCCGCGCCGCGATCGCCACCTACGGCGAGACCCGCCACACCCTGGTCGACCGCTCCCGCTACACCGGCCCGTACCTGCCCGGCTACATCGCCGCCCAGAGCAAGGTGCGGCACCCGGAGGGCTCGCCGCGCCGCCTGTTCCAGGCCCTGGACCACGCGGTCGGCAACGTCGAGCTCGGCAAGATGGACGAGTGGGTCACCTTCTACAACAAGGTCATGGGCTTCGTGAACATGGCCGAGTTCGTGGGCGACGACATCGCCACCGACTACTCCGCGCTGATGTCCAAGGTCGTCGCCAGCGGCAACCACCGGGTGAAGTTCCCGCTCAACGAGCCGGCCATCGCCAAGAAGAAGTCGCAGATCGACGAGTACCTGGAGTTCTACACCGGCGCGGGCTGCCAGCACATGGCGCTGGCCACCAACGACATCCTCACCACCGTGGACGTGCTGCGCTCGCGCGGCGTCGAGTTCCTGAACACGCCCGACTCGTACTACGACGACCCCGAGCTGCGCGAGCGGATCGGCAAGGTCCGGGTGCCGATCGAGGAGCTGAAGAGCCGCGGCATCCTGGTCGACCGCGACGAGGACGGCTACCTGCTGCAGATCTTCACCAAGCCGATCGGCGACCGTCCGACCGTCTTCTACGAGTTCATCGAGCGGCATGGCTCGCTGGGCTTCGGGAAGGGCAACTTCAAGGCGCTCTTCGAGGCCATCGAGCGCGAGCAGGAGCGCCGCGGCAACCTCTGAGGCGGGCCGCCCCGGAGGCTGGCGGTCTCCGGAGCGCCACCTCCGGGGCCGACCGCCCCCGGGGCGCACAGCCACCGCTGAAGCCGTAGGAAGCTCTGGGCCACAGGAAGGTCCGGGAGGAGCAGGGACGATGGCGTACTACCGGCAGCTTGGCAGCATCCCGCCCAAGCGGCACACGCAGCACCGCACGCCCGAAGGCGGGCTGTACTACGAGGAGTTGATGGGCGAGGAGGGGTTCTCCTCGGACTCCTCGCTGCTCTACCACCGGGGCATCCCCTCGGCCGTCGTGAACGCCGTGCCGTGGGAGCTGCCCGACCAGTCGACGGTGCCCAACCACCCCCTGCTCCCCCGCCACCTCAAGCTGCACGAGCTGTTCACCGGCCAGGACTGGAAGTCCGCGGACGTCGTCGCCGGGCGCCGGCTCGTCCTCGGCAACGGCGACGTGCGGATCTCCTACGTCGCCGCCGGGGCGCCGAGCGAGCTGTACCGCAACGGGCTCGGCGACGAGTGCGTGTACGTGGAGTCCGGCGCCGGCACCCTGGAGACGGTCTTCGGCACGCTGGAGGTCGGCCAGGGCGACTACGTGATCATCCCCCGGGCGACCACCCACCGCTGGGTGCCGGCCGGCGACGAGCCGCTGCGCGCCTACTGCATCGAGGCGAACAGCCACATCACCCCCGTCAAGCGCTACCTCTCCAAGTACGGCCAGCTGCTGGAGCACGCGCCGTACTGCGAGCGGGACCTGCGCGGCCCGTCCGGCCCGCTGCCGGTCGAGACGGCGTCATCCGGAGCGGGGGACGTCGACGTGCTGGTCAAGCACCGCGGCCCGAACGGCATCGCGGGCACCCGGTACACCGTGCCGCACCACCCGTTCGACGTGGTCGGCTGGGACGGCTGCCTGTACCCGTACGCGTTCAACATCCGGGACTTCGAGCCGATCACCGGCCGGATCCACCAGCCGCCGCCGGCCCACCAGGTGTTCGAGGGCAACGGCTTCGTGATCTGCAACTTCGTTCCGCGCAAGGTGGATTACCACCCGCTGTCGATCCCGGTGCCGTACTACCACGCCAACGTGGACAGCGACGAGGTCATGTTCTACTGCGGCGGCGACTACGCCGCGCGCAAGGGCTCGGGCATCGGCCAGGGCTCCATCTCGCTGCACCCCGGCGGCCACACCCACGGCCCGCAGCCGGGCGCCTACGAGCGGTCCATCGGCGCCGAGTTCTTCGACGAGCTCGCGGTGATGGTGGACACCTTCCGCCCGCTGGAGCTGGGCGAGGGCGGCCGCGCCTCCGAGGACGCGAACTACGCCTGGACCTGGGCCGGTCGGGGGCCGCAGCAGTGAGCGCCGCACCCGTGATCCCCCCGCTCTTCCGGGGGCTGTTCGACGACGCGGCGGTGTTCCCGCCGGGGAACCTGCCCGTCGCCGAGGCGGTGCCCGCACACCGCTCACACCGCACCGCCCGGTACGCCGACGCGGTCGGCCCGTTCCTCTGCGGGGCGGGCCGGCTGGACGAGTTGGCGGCCGCGGCGCGGGACGGCGGCCCCCGCCTCCGGGTCGGGCTGGTGCTGCCGGGGGGCAGCGCCGAGCTCGGCCCGGCCCTCTCCGCCGCGGCGCCCTTCGAGGTGGCCGGCGTCGAACTCGCCACCCGGGACGCCCGGGAGGCGGTCGCCGCGCTCGACCTGCTGCTGCCGGCGGACGTACCCGCGGCCGTCGAGCTGCCGCGCGAACTGCTGCGCGGGGACGGCCTGGACGAGGTGCTGGACGTGCTGGTGGACAGCCCGTACCGGGCCAAGTTCCGCACCGGCGGCGTCGTCGCCGGCGCCTTCCCGGACGAGGAGGAGCTGGCCGGCTTCCTCACCGGCTGCGCGCAGCGCGGCCTGCCGTACAAGTGCACGGCCGGCCTGCACCACGCCGTCCGGCACACCGACCCGGCGACCGGCTTCGAGCACCACGGCTTCCTGAACGTCCTGCTGGCCGCGCAGGAGACCGACCGGGCGGCAGCGGCCGAGGTGCTCGCCGAGCGCTCCGGCGAGCTGCTCGCCAAGGCCGTCCTGGCGCTGACGAACCGTCAGGTCACGGTGATCCGAAACTCGTTCACCGCGTTCGGCACCTGTAGCATCGCCGAGCCCCTGGACGACCTGGCCGCCCTCGGCCTGCTGTCGCCCGACCCCACGCCCCAGGAGGACCGTTGACCACCCCCCGCAGCTGGCTCGCCCCCGCGAACGACTCGCCGTTCGGCGTGCACAACCTACCGTACGGCGTCTTCACGGCCGGCGACCGGCCGGGGCGGCGGATCGGCGTGCGCGTCGGCGACTTCGTCCTGGACGCCGGCGCCGCCGCCCGCGCCGCCGGGGAGCCGTCCGTGCTGCTCGACGCCGACTCGCTCAACCCGCTGCTGGCCGCGGGCCGTCCGGTCTGGACCGAGGTGCGCACCGCGCTCACCCGCTGGCTGACCGAGGAGTCCCACCGGAACGCCCTCACCCCGCTGCTGCTGCCGCTGGCGGAGGTGCGGCTGCACCTGCCGTTCGAGGTCGCCGACTACGTCGACTTCTACGCCTCCGAGCACCACGCCACCAACCTGGGCCGGATCCTGCGTCCCGGCTCGGAGCCGCTGACCCCCAACTGGAAGCACGTGCCGATCGGTTACCACGGCCGCTCCGGCACCGTGGTGGTCTCCGGCACCCCGGTGGTCCGCCCGCACGGGCAGCGCAAGGCTCCGGCGGACGCCGTCCCGTCCTTCGGCCCGACCCGCCGGCTGGACATCGAGGCCGAGGTCGGCTTCGTCGTGGGCGCGCCCTCCGCGCTCGGCACGCCCGTCCCCCTGGACCGCTTCCGCGAGCACGTCTTCGGCGTCTGCCTGGTCAACGACTGGTCCGCGCGCGACATCCAGGCCTGGGAGTACGTGCCGCTCGGCCCGTTCCTCGGCAAGTCCTTCGCCACCTCCGTCTCGCCGTGGATCGTGCCGCTGGACGCCCTGGAGCACGCCCGGGTCACCCCGCCGGCCCGCGACGTCGAACCGCTCCCCTACCTCGACGACCGCGACGGCGAGCCCTGGGCCCTGGACCTCGCGATGGAGATCCGCCTCAACGGCCACACCGTCTCCCGCCCGCCGTTCGCCTCGATGTACTGGACGGCCGCCCAGCAGCTCACCCACATGACGGTCAACGGCGCCTCGCTGCGCACCGGTGACCTGTTCGCCTCCGGCACCGTCAGCGGCCCCGAGCCCGACACCCGCGGCGCGCTCATCGAGCTCACCTGGAACGGCGAGAACCCGCTCAAGCTCCCGGACGGCTCGACCCGCGCCTTCCTGGAGAACGACGACGAGGTGACCATCACCGCCACCGCCCCCGGCCCCGAGGGCACCGTCATCGGCTTCGGCGAGGTCACCGGCCGCATCGTCCCCTGAGGCCGCTGGAGCCGCTGAGGCCCTGAGGCCCCTGAGGCCCCTGAGAACCACCCTCCCCCGCCGGACGAAGGGCGGCCCGGTCACCGACCGGAGCCGCCCTTCGTGCTTGCGGCCTTCGTGCTTGCGGCCGCGCGAGCGCCCCCGGGTACGGTGACGGCGGAGATCTTGGCGAGACGGACCGGTCGACGACGGACGGGAGTGGGGACGATGGGTGACGAGGTGCGGGTGTGGCGGGACGGCGCGGCGGGGCGGATCGTGCTCGACCGGCCGCGGGCGCTCAACTCGCTGACGCACGGCATGATCCTGGACGTCCGGGCGGCGCTGGACGCGTGGGCCGGGGACGACGCGGTGCGGGTGGTGGTGCTGACCGGCGCCGGCGAGCGCGGGCTGTGCGCGGGCGGCGACATCCGGGCGTTCCACGACGACGCCAAGGCGGGCGGGGCCGCGACCCGCGCGTTCTTCCGGGACGAGTACCGGCTGAACGCGCTGATCTCGCGGTACCCGAAGCCGTACGTGGCGGTGATGGACGGCATCACCATGGGCGGCGGCGTCGGCGTCTCCGCCCACGGGTCGGTGCGGATCGTCACCGAGCGTTCGGTGGTGGCCCTGCCGGAGACCCGGATCGGTCTGGTGCCGGACGTCGGCGGGACATGGCTGCTGTCCCGCGCGCCGGGCGAGCTGGGCACCCACCTGGGGCTGACCGCCGCCTCGATGACCGCCGGGGACGCGCTGCTGTGCGGGTTCGCCGACCACTTCGTGCCGTCGGCGAAGCTGCCGGAGCTGCTGGCCGGCCTCGCCGGCTCGCCCGTCGAGGAGGTGCTCGCCCGGTTCGTCGAGGAGGCCCCGGCCGCGCCGCTCGCCGAGCAGCGCGGGTGGATCGACGCCTGCTACGCGGCCGACGGCGTGGAGGAGATCACGGCGCGGCTGGTGGCGAGCGGTGTCCCGGCGGCCAAGCAGGCCGCCGAGGAGCTCGCCGAGCGCTCGCCGACGATGCTCAAGGTGACGCTGGCCGCCCTGCGCGGCGCACGGGCGCACGGCTCGCTGGAGGAGACCCTGACGCAGGAGTACCGGGTGTCCTGCGCGGCGCTGACCCACCACGACCTCGTCGAGGGCATCCGCGCGCAGGTGGTCGACAAGGACCGCGACCCGCACTGGTCCCCGGCCACCCTCGCCGGGGTCGACGAGGCGACGGTCGCCGCGTTCTTCGAACCACCGGCCGACGGGGACTGGTCCGTCGCCTGACCTGCGAACGGGTGACCACCGTCTCGCGGACCGAGACTGGCGCGAGGCGGGCCGGTTCGTAGATCGTGGGTCCGTCAGAGCGCGCAACGGAATGGGAGTCAACGGCGATGACCGAGACCTACGAGACGATCCTGGTGGACCGCAAGGGCCGGGTCGGCCTGATCACGCTCAACCGGCCGGAGGCGCTCAACGCGCTCAACACCCGGCTGATGAACGAGGTCGTGGCCGCGGCCACCACGTTCGACCGGGACCCGGAGATCGGCTGTCTGGTGATCACCGGGTCGGCGAAGGCGTTCGCGGCCGGTGCCGACATCAAGGAGATGCAGGGCAACCGGTTCCCCGACGTCTACCTGGACGACTGGCTGGGCCCGTGGGACCGCCTGGGCCAGCTGCGCAAGCCGGTCGTCGCGGCGGTGGCCGGCTTCGCGCTGGGCGGCGGCTGCGAGCTGGCGATGCTCTGCGACATCCTGATCGCGGCCGACACCGCCAAGTTCGGCCAGCCCGAGATCAAGCTCGGCGTGATCCCGGGCATCGGCGGCTCGCAGCGCCTCACCCGGGCCGTCGGCAAGGCGAAGGCGATGGAGCTGTGCCTGACCGGCCGGATGATGGGCGCCGAGGAGGCCGAGCGGGCCGGCCTGGTCTCCCGCATCGTCCCCGCCGACGACCTGCTCGCCGAGGCGCTCGCCACCGCCGAGAAGGTCGCGGAGATGTCCACCCCGGCGGCGATCATGATGAAGGAGAGCGTCAACCGCGCCTTCGAGACCACCCTCGCCGAGGGCGTCCGCTTCGAGCGCCGCCTCTTCCACGCCGCCTTCGCCACCGCCGACCAGAAGGAAGGCATGGCCGCCTTCGCCGAGAAGCGCCCGGCCCAGTTCAAGCACCGCTGACGCGCCGGCGGGAGGCCCCCGGGCCACCGGGGGCCTCCCGGCTCACCTCGACACCCTCCGGCCGGGCCGGTCCAGCCAGGCCCACTGCTCTCCCTCGACCACGGTCCACCCGAACCGCTCCGGGCCGGGCCTCCCCTGCCGCTCCCACCAGCGGTGGGCCTCCTCCACCTCGTCCCAGAGCCGGCGCGGCCCGTACTGCCCCACCGTGCCGTCGTCGTCGACGGCGGCCCAGGACCGGGCGTCGGTGGTCGCCACCCAGAGCCGGGCGGCGTCCTCCTCCCAGGCGGTCCACACGTCGCCGAGCCGCAGGCCGAGCGCGAACCGGGCCTCCCACGCGTCTCCGGTGACCTGCCGCGGGTCCAGCGAGGTGCGGCTCTCCGCCGGCACGTGCTCATCGCGGACGACGTCGCGGAAGATCCGCAGGTCCTGCCGCTGGGTGCGCATCAGCATGAACGCCGAGTGCGGAGCGAACCTCCCCTGCGCGCGGTCGCGTTCGACGGTGAGGTTGAGCAGCCCCCAGCAGATCATCGGGTTGTCCCACGGCGTGAGGACGATGCCGCCCGGCCTGGTCTGCTCGATCCACGCCCACGGCACGCGGCGCACGGAGCAGGTGGAAACGAGCCGGTCGTAGGGCGCGCGTCCGCTCCAGCCTGCCGCACCGTCCGCGCGGACGACCTCCACACCGCTGCCGTTCAAGGCGGCTCGCGCCTGCCGCGCGACGTCGGGATCGATCTCGACCGACACGACGTTCCCCGCCCCGACCCGGTGGGCCAGCAACGCCGCGTTCCACCCGGTCCCGGTGCCGACCTCCAACACCCGCGTGCCCGGGCGGACATCGAGGTCGCGCAGCATCCGCACGACGATCGAGGGCGCCGAGGCGGAGGAGGACGGCCACGCGTCGGCCGGGTCGGCCGGCACCTGACCGTCGTTCACCTGGGTGACGATCGGCACGTCCGTGTAGGCGGCCTCCGACCGGCGCTGGTCGTCACACGGCTCGTAGCCCCCGCCGCCATCGTCCAGCCAGATCCGAGCGGGGAGGAAGCGGTGGCGCGGAACCGCCTCGATCGCTTCCCGCCACTCGCGGGGAACGGGGCCGCCGAGCGCTTCGCCGACGGCCCGGAGCAGGCCGCGCACGGCGGCCTGCCCCGGTTGATGCACGGAGTCCGTCACTTCTTGTCGTCGTCCTTCCGGTGCTTGGGCTCGGGCAGCGGCCGCGACCCGTCGGGCGACGGCTTGGCGGTGCCGGGGTCCTTCTTGCCCCCGTGCTTGCCGTTGCTGTTCTTGTCGGTTCCCCAGGCCATGGGGGCCTCCTCGGTCTTGTGCTGCGCGCCTACCGGTCGGGCGGGCGGGGTGTGGGCGGGTTCGCGGGCTTGGGCTTGGGCGGCTTCTGGGCGGGCTGGGACACGGCCGTGCTCCTCCTCTCAGTGCGAGCGGTTGATGAGCACCAGGGCGGTGGCGACGAGGTGCAGGAGCGCCGCCACCGACACTCCGTAGGCGGCCCAGACCCGCTCGGAACCGTCGTCCCCGGAGCCGTCGTTCACGTCCGGCTCCGGAGGTCTCGCAGGGCGCCGGTGACGTGGGCGTGGTCGGCGGGGCTGTGGTGCTCGTAGAGGGTTGCGGCGTGGCGGAGCAGCGTGATCGCGTCGCCGGTGCGCCCGCACTGCCTGTCGACGTCGGCGATCCAGCTCAGGGGGCGGGCCTCCCACAGCCGGGCGTTCTGCTCGCGGAAGCCTTCCAGGGCGGAGGTGAGGACCGGTCGGGCGTCGGTGACCCGGCCGTCGGTGGCGAGGATCCGGCCGCGCCAGGCGCGGGCCTTGTGGGAGTTGAGGGGGTCGCCGGTCGCCAGGAGGCCGCGTTCGGCGACGGAGAGCCGGTCGGTGACGGTGGTGGCGTCCTCGCCGAGGTCGGCGTCCGTGAGAGCCAGTTCGAGGTGGGCGAGGGCGGCGCCGCGGTGGCGGCCGAGGTCGATGGAGAGTCTCCGGGCGCGGTCGAAGTGCTGGCGGGCGAGGGTGTGGGCGCCGGCCCGGCGGTAGGCCGCGCCGAGGTCGTGGTCGTGCTGGGCGATCCCGGGGCGATCGTCGGTTTCCCTGGCGGTGGCGAGGGCCCGGTGGCAGTCGGTCAGTGCCTCGGGGACGCGGTTCAGCGCGCGGAGGACGGTGGCGCGGGCGCCGAGCAGTTCGCGGTAGAGGCGACGTTCGACGTCACTGGCCGGGGTGCCGAGGGCGGTGAGGGCGCGGTCGTGGTGGTCGAGCCATTCCCGGTAGTGGCGGGTACGGAGGTAGTGGGGCCAGGCGGCAAAGACGAGGTGGGGGACGATCGCCGGGTGGTGGGCTTCGGCGGTGGTCAGTGCGGCGTCGAGGTGAGGGCCGCGGGTTCGGAGGAAGTCGAGTGCCTGGTCGGGATGGTGATCCGCACGGTGTGGTGGGGGGAAGACGAGGGGCGCGTCGAGCGGGTCGCGGTAGGGGGCGGCCAGGCGGGAGGCGGCCGTGGTCTCGGCGGTCAGCCAGTCGAGGGCCCTTCGGATCACGTTGGTGCGATCCTCGGTGTCGAGGGACGCTGCGTGGGCGCGGGCGCCGGATGAGACGAACTCCCATCGCCCGCTGTCCGTGACCGGCGCGAAGAGTAACTGTGCCTCGGCGAGGTCACTGAACGCGTCCGCGGTGGCCGCCGGGTCGAGCCCGGCGGCGGCACCGGCCATCGCGAGGTCGATGGTGAGGTCGGCGCTGGGCAGCAGGCCGACGATCCGGTAGAGGCGGGCCGCTTGGGGGGCGAGGGCGTTGTAGGTGGCGGTGAAGGCGGTGGACACGACGGTCTCCGTGTTGGTGCGGGGTGTGGGGAGGAGGGTGGCGCCGGCCAGGAGGAGGGCCTGCGGTATGCCCTGACAGGCTGCGGCGAGTTCGGCGATGCGAGGGCGCGGTAGGGAGCCGATGCTGAGGAGAAGCTCCCGGGAGGCGTCGGCGGGCAATGGGCCGAGCCGGTGGTGATGGACGCCGGTGGCGAGCAGTTCCGGCGGCGGCCACCGCGCGGTGACGAGTACAGGACCGGAGCCGGCCGGGATCAGCCGCTCGACCTGAGCAGCGGTAGCCGCGTCGTCCAGGAGGACGGAGGTGTGCTGCCCCGCGGTCAGCGTGCGGTACAGGTCGTGGGCCTCGTCCAGGTCAGCGGGCACGGTGGCCCCGAGGGCTCGGAGCCACCGGGCGATGACCGCGTCCGGCCGTGTCGGGCCGGACGCGCTCCTGCTGCCACCGAGGTCCGCGTACAGGTGCGGTCCGGGGGCATTGCGGCGGTGGAGAAGGTCAACGGCCAGGGCGGTCTTGCCCATGCCTTCAGCCCCGGTGATGAGTACCGGCAGGGAGTCGTCGGCGGCGAGGAGCGCGCCAAGACGTGCACGCTCCTCGCCCCGCCCCACGAGCGGCCGTCGGCGAGGCAGCAGACGCGGCACCGGCCGGGGTGGCGGTGCGGACAGGGTGATTCCCCCGACGACCGTGCCCGCCTGCACGATGATCTGGGCGTGCGAATCGATGACCGCGTTGCTGATCAAGGGGGTGCATCCTCGGTGGGGTGACGGCAGGAGGAGCCGAACGGAGCAGGAACGGGAGCGCAGGGTCAGACCACAATCTGTGCGGCGTCCAGCAGAAAGGCCTCGCCCTCGGGAGCAACGTGTGGGCCGATCACGGCCCACACTCGCTTGCCAGTGCGGTGGATCTCGTAGCCGCTCGCCTCGGCGTACGCACCGATCAGCCGAAGGCCCCGCCCGGACTCGCCGTCGGAGCCGACCTCGCGCATCACCGGGGCGTCGGTGCTGCTGTCCATGACCGCAATGACAACGCGGCGGCCTTCCAGCCACAGGTCCACGTCGATCAGCCCCAGGCAAGGCCGGCCGTACCGGCCAGCATTGGTCACCAGTTCCGTGAGGACGAGGACCACGGCGAACAGCTGATCGTCGTCTGCGTCGACCCCCCACTCCTGGAGAACGTCAGCGACATCGGCACGGAGACGAGCGACGGCTGCGGGCGCCTGGTCGACCGCCCACGTGGCCTTCTGAACGCCGTACGGAGCTCGCGGGCAGGGCTGTGGCCCGAGGCCGCTGGTCACGGCAACCACCCCTTCTCGACGTGCGCGAGCTGGCCCGACGACATACGCGGAGCAGAGTGCGTCGGCACCGACCCGAACCTCGTACTCCTGCGCGCTTGCCCCGGGAACGGGAACTGGAGCCATCACGGCACCTCCGGGTGAAACGAACTAGGGCTATTCCGTCACCCGTTCGGGGAAGAGTGAGGCACGTCAGAGAGCCTCCGGATAGCCTCGACCGGGACGACTACGACGGTAGAAGCCCGAGACCAGAACCTGCAGTGACTGTCAGTACGAGTACGCCGGTGCGCACTCCCGAAGGTGGGGACTCCTGTGCGATCCAGACCACACCGAACCCTGACCAGCAGTCAGGGAGTGTCAATTCGTCCGCGCTCGGGCGTGGTCTCTGGGTATGTCCTCCGAGTAATACGAGAGCAGCATGGCCTCACCCAGGAGGGATTCGCGGAAAAGATCGGAGTCTCGGCCGACACGATCGCCGGCTGGGAGAGCGGTCGACGGCCGCTCACCGCCGTCCCATTCGGGCAGATGCTCGCGACCCGCCATCGGCTCATGCAATTAGGCACCACACCCGCGCTTCTGCATGCCTTTGAACACGCCCTCGAGGCTGACGTACTTCTCGCTAGTGTGCTTGAAGACGCCGTGTCGGAAACAGCAAGCCCGCTGGGGTCGATGGTGATGCAGCGTGACCTCATCGAGCTCTTGGCTTGGCCGCTCAGTGGCCTCGCCCCACGAGGTATTCGGAAGCTTCCGGCGCCTGCCCGAGCGCGGCGAGGTCCCGCACCGGCCGGACCCGATCTCTCCGCTTCTGAACGCGCCCGGTTCTTCGCTAACATGCGGCGCACCGCAGAGGAAGCTCGTGGGAGTGATCAGTTTCTGCTCCGCCGCCAGGCGCTCTACCTCGCAGGTCTCGACGACCAGGATGACACCAGTTCGTGGCTCGCCCATCAGCAGCGAACCCAAAGACCGACTGACTGGCTGAGCAACTGGCTCAACCTCCGCTCCGCTGCGATGGTCTCTGCCCGGCACGGCGATCAGGACCGTCTCACGTATTTCATTGACACTGCCCTGGCCGATGATGCTGGCGCAACCGCGAACCTCAACTACTGGGCATACTGGATCGGCGAGCTTCCGCTTGAGCTCTCCGACGATTTCATCCCGGACTCGACACCAGCACACTGGTCCGGACACAAGCTGCTCACACACTTGACCGAAGGTCTGAACACCGATCATGGGTACCTTGATCTGAACATCCACACGGTGTGGTCCCTGCTCAAGGTGCGACCGAACCTACTGCGCTTGGGAGTAGCGACAACTGCCCTACGCGAAAGGCTCGCCATGATGTTGGATAGCCCTGAGGTCTCGGCGCGCGGGCGGCGTGAGCTCGAGAGCATTCGTTACGCGATTCGCCTCGCTGAGGTGTGAGAGGAGTCCGAGGGTGTCCGATGACCTGTCCTCGGTGGCTCGGTTCCTGTTCGAAGCCGGGACGCTCAAGCACACCAAGCGCACGGGCTGGTGGATGGCCGGAGTCCGCGATCCCGAGTCGGTCGCCGAGCACTCCTGGCGGACCTCGCTCCTCGCCTCGATCATCGCCAGGCTCGAAGGCGCCGACCCCGCGCGGGCGGCGTTCCTCGCCACCTGGCACGACGTCGCGGAGACCCGCACCGGCGACGTCAACTACCTCGGGAAGAAGTACGCGGCCAGCGCCGACCCGCAGACCGTCACCACCGACCAGGTGGCCGGAATGCCGGAGATCCTGGCATCCACCGCTCGGGACCTCATCGCCGAATACGAAGGCCAGGAGTCCCCCGAAGCCATCTGCGCCCGCGACGCCGACAAGTTGGAGTGCCTGCTCCAAGGCGTCGAGTACGTGGCCCAGGGCTACACGAACGCCCAGCGCTGGATCGACAACAGCCGCGGGCGGTTGACCACGAAGACCGCCAACGACCTCGCCGACGCCGTCCTGGCGACCGACTCCCTCGACTGGCTCCGCCACGCCCTCGGGGAGAAGCCCGGCTGAAGCAGCCTGTCCGACGGCGTCGAACGTCGAGCGTGGCACCATGAGTGACCAACACGTCGTGGTTCCGGAGCCATTGATGCCCAGGCGGGCCAGGTCAGGAGGCTGGAAGTGCAGGAGCTCGGTTCCGCGGTGGTCCTCATCACCGGGGTCATGGCCTCCGGGAAGTCCACCGTCGCGCAACTGCTCGCCGAACGGCTCCCGCGCTCCGTGCACCTGCGGGGCGACGGTTTCCGGCGCATGATCGTGTCCGGCCGCGAGGAGTTCACGCCGCAGCCGTCCGCCGAGGCGACGGCACAGTTGCGGCTCCGGTACCAGGCGTCCGCAGCGGTGGCGGATCTCTACGCCGAGGCCGGCTGGACCGTCGTCGTCCAGGACGTCGTGCTGGGCGAGCACCTCGACGCCTACCTCGACGCGGTGACGACCGAGCCGCTCTACCTGGTCGTCCTCGCCCCGACGCCGGACGAGATCGCGAAACGGGAGGCCGGCCGCCGCAAGCACGGCTACGGAGGCCCCTGGACGGTCGAGACCCTCGACGAGGCCCTGCGCCACGACACCCCGCGCCGAGGACTCTGGCTGGACACCTCGCATCAGACGCCCGACCAGACCGTGGACCGGATCCTCGCCGGCCTCACCACAGCCCGCGTCACCGGCCGCGTGCGTTCACGAGCGGATCACTGAGAAGACCTCGCCGAAGACGTTCGACAGACCGGGAGGAGCACCACGATGGCCCCGGCCCTCACCATCAACCACTTCACCGCCGACCACCTGCCCGCCGTCGAGCACCGGCTGATCGACGTCTCCGCGCAGGAGCCCGCCGCTGACCCGTTCTTCTCCGTCGAGCGGTTCACCGAGCGCCTGCGGGCGCACGCCCGCGGCCCGCGCCGGGGCTGCGCGTTCGGAGAAGTCGACGGCCTTGCGGTCGAGTACGCCTACGGCTTCGCCCGCACGGTGGCCTACCGATGGAAGGGGCTGGTCACCCCGGCGCCGGCCGCCTGCCGTTGGAAACCGACACCCGCACCTTCGCCCTGTGCGAGGTTATGGTCCGCGAGCGATGGCGGGGAACCGGCATCGCTCGCACCATCCACGAGGAGCTCCTCCCCCACCGCACCGAGGACCGCTCGCACCTCCTCGTCGAGGAGATCAGGTGACCCCCGATCTGACGAGCGGTGGGCCGGCGCCGCTTCACTCCGTCTCCGTCGCGGGGGTGGTGGTCCGCGAGGACGGCCGGGTGCTGGTGATCCGGCGGACGGACAACGGAGCGTGGGAGCCTCCGGGTGGGGTGCTGGAGCCAGCGGAGGCCATCGAGGACGGGGTGCGGCGGGAGATCTTCGAGGAGACCGGGATCGAGGTCGGCCTGGAGCGGCTGACCGGTGTCTACACGAACACGAGCCGTGGCGTCGTCGCCCTGGTCTTCCGCTGCCGCCCGGAAGGCGGCAGCGTGCGACTCTCGGATGAGTCAACCGCCGTCGACTGGCTCACTCCAGCGGAAGCCGCCGATCGTCTAACCGAGGTGTACGCCGTCCGCGTCCTGGACGCTCTGCGGGGTGGCGCGGCACCAGCCGTGCGGACGACCGACGGCCGCCACCTCAGCGGGTGACGTGTCCGCGGTCATCACCGCACCTTCCGACACACACCCGGGCATACTGGTGGCCCGATCCGCAGGGGCCGACAGTGCTACCACCAAAGGGAGTTCAGGCTTGGCCGAGCACCGCGAGCCGTTCCTCTACGTCGTCGTCTGCGCCTCCGGCGTCGCCGACGGGGTCGGCGAACTGATCACCGCCGCTCACGCCGAAGGCTGGCAGGCCGGGGTGATCGCCACCCCCAACGCGCTCCCATTCCTCGACCAGGAAGCCCTCGAAGCGCAGACCGGCCACCCGATCCGCTCCGCCTGGCGCACACCCGGCAGCCCCCGCCCGCTGCCGCCGGCCGACGCCATCGTCTCCGCCACCTTCAACACGATCAACAAATGGGCCCAGGGCAACGCCGACACCCTCGCCCTCGGCATCCTCTGCGAGGCCTACGGACTCGGAATCCCCATAGCCGCCCAGCCCTACGTCAACTCCGCCCTCGCCGCCCACCCCGCCTACGGCGAAAGCCTGGCCCGCCTCCGCTCCATGAACGTCCTCATCAGCGACCACCCACCCCACCCACCCAAATCCGGCGGCGCACGCGACCAGTACGACTGGACCCACGTCCTCGACCTCCTCCGACCCGTGAAGCTTGCGAGTCAGCACCAGCGTGGTCAGTGATCCACCCGCGTCGACAGCCCGGCTGCATGAGAGCTGGGGACTGCCACTGGAGCGTATGGGGGTCCACGCGGATGCCCACGCCACCGAGCTGACCGAGGACGACGCGGTGGGACGGCTGCTCACCGAAGGGAAGTCCGTTGCCTGCACAGCACGACATCGAATCCGAGCGTGAACTCTGGGACACGTACGCGGCTGGTATCAAGGACGACGTGTTCGATACCGGACCGGTCTTCCGCTGGACCCAGTACGCCGATCACGGGCCCGGTCCGGAGGTGCTCGGGGCGCCGGGCAGTGCTCTGGAGATCGGGTGCGGCACCGGCCGTGCGTTGGCCGCGCTGGCCGGGCAGGGGGTGGAGGTCACCGGGGTGGATCTCTCGCCCGTGATGGCCAAGAGGGTGGCTGAACGCTGGGGGCCGTCCGGCGTCCGGGTCCACTGTGCCGAGGTCCTCGACTACCTGGGCGGCACCGACGAGACGTGGGACGCGGTCTACTCGGTGTTCGGAGCGGTCTGGTTCACGGATCCGTTGAAGCTGCTCCCCCTCATCGCGTCCCGCCTGAACCCCGGCGGTGTCCTGGCCTTCTCGCAGCCTCCTGCCATCCCCGGCGCCTACGGCCCGCAGGGCATGTACAAGGGTGGCTTCGCCGGGAGGGCGCTGTACACGTACCGCTACTCCTACACGCCCCGCAGGTGGGTCGGCCTGCTCCAGCGGAGCGGGTTCGAGTCGGTGCAGGCCGCGGTCCTCGACGCCCCGACCGAAGGGCACATCGGCACCCTGATCGTCACGGGCAGGACAGCGGGGGCCTGACAGGCACCCCCGAGAAGGCCGGTGTGGTGGTCGTGACCGGCCACCACGACCACCACACCGCATCCGCTTCCCGCCGCCCCCTCGGGGCCGGCGGGGAGCCGGCTCGGAGATCAGCGCGGCGGCGATGAGCCGGCCCAGTCGTGCGGCGAGTCCGTCCGGGCTGTGGTGCTGGAGGTAGATCGTGGTGAAGACCGGCTCGCCCTCCAGGGCGTCGCGGTGCCGCGGTCCGTCGGCTGGGGCCTCGCCGTGTGGTGCCTGACGGGGTCGGTGATCCTGCAGCCCACGCCGCTTCTGCTCGGCCCGGTCCCCGCGCTGCTGCTGATCCGCTCGGCCCGGAGCACTGCCGGCTGAGCACCGGGACACCGATCGGACCCGGCTCCGACCCCGTTCCCGCCCCGCCCCGCCGGTCGACGGGCGGGTGTGCGATACGGCACAGCCGTATGCCGAACGGCACATGCGGGCCGGAGAGCGGGCGCATTTCCCTGCCGATCGGCACATGATTCACCGGGCCGCCAGGGACGAGACTCTAGGCATCCGCTCCGCAGCACTGACAAATCATCGACAACACAAGGGAGTTCCCCATGCTCAAGATCGCCACGGGCGCTTCGGTCGTCGTCGCCCTCCTGGCCGCAACGGCCGCCGCCGGGCCCGCCCCCACAACCCCGCCGGCATCCGCGGACAAGCAGCCGGCGAAGACCGCGAGTGTTCACGGATCAGCAGGCATCTTCTACATCGAGTCGCCCGACCACGACATCCGCTTCACCGTCCACGCCGAACAGAAGCCGTTCACCCGGCCGTTGCCCCCCAACGCCCCCCGCGGGCTGTCCACGGACGCCTGGGGCACCCTGGAGTTCTCCCACACTTCTCCCGACGGAACCACGGGATGGGCGCGCGCCGAGGTGGACTGCCTGGTCACCAGTGGCAGGACGGCGACACTGACCGCCGTCGTGACGAAGTCGAACGTGGAGGAGATCGGCACCCGGCTCGGCGTCAGCGTCCAGCAGGGCGAGAAGGGCGAGCCGGACCGCCTGGGCTTCTCCTGGGGCGTGGTGAACGTCGACCCCCAGAACGTCGACCAGAACGGGGAACTCGTGATGCCGCGGACCGGAACCTGCATGGCCCCGGCGCCGTTCACGACCGTGATCAAGGGTGGCTTCAAGGTGGTCCACGCCGACATCAGGAAGACCCCCGCCTAATCCGAAGGAGCGGCCCGCTGTGGGCGATCGACGGGGCGGAGTGCTCCCCGCGTGACTCGAAAGCCCCCGACAGCCACACAACCGGACACCGAAGTGCCCCCGCCCCGCGCCTCGGGGCAGGGGCATCCCGGCCGCCAACTCTCCTTCGAGGGAGGCCTGTTGCCCGCACAGCACGGCGCTGCGGGGTGTCGCTGATCGCCGCAGGTCAAGCCGTGGGCCCGAAGAGTTCGGCGCGGGACGGCCGGGCCGTCCGCGAGGGAAGGGGGTCGCGCAGCCCGGCCACGTAGCGGCGGTACGCCCTGGCCTCGGCCGAGGTGCCGTCGACAGCGGTGAGGCGGTCGGGGAACATCACGGTTCCCGCGTGCAGTTGGGTGTTCCTCCCGAACCGGTTGCCGTGCAGGCGGCCGGTCACCAGTCGGCCGCGGGTCCGGGGAAGCAGCCGGGACCGGCCGGCCACCACGGGGCCGCGGTTGACCTGGAACCAGACCTCGCGCCGGCTGCGGAACAGTACGACGCTCTCGCGGAGGTCACGCGCGTCGGTGTACGCGTCGAAGTCCCAGTCGCCCGGAGCTTCCTTCGAGGCGTGGTGCCCGCGGAGGTGGTGTACGAACCGGGGCAGGCCGATGGGGGCGCCGAAGGGGATCACCGCGTCGGCGCAGGGCTCTCCGGCGATGAAGTCCCGCAACGGTGCCTCCTGCCGTCCTCACACCTGGGGCGGTGTCCGGGCCTCCTGGCGCTGTCGCCGGCGGTAGTTGCGCATGGACACCTGGGAGCCGCAGCCGGGACTGCAGTACAGCCCTCCCCCGTTGCGGGTGCGGTCGAAGAAGCCGAAATGGCACGGGGGGTTCCGGCACGCCTTGATCCGCCCCCAGTCGCCGCTCCGGGCGAAGGTCGTCACCGCGGCCAGCACGGTTCCGAACACCCGCTCCACCCCCGCCTGCGGCGAGGCCAGTTCGACACCACCGGCCGTGACCACCGTCGCCAGCGGGTAGAGCGAACCCGCGCGCCGCAGGTGCCGCTCGGCGCGCTGCAGCGGCTCACCCAGGGCCTCCTCGTCGCCCGCGTGCGCGAGCAGCACGGTCACCAGGGCGTCGCGCAACTCGCGCGCGGCCGCGGCATCGGCGTCGGTCGCCAGGGCCTCGCCGCCGGACTCGCCGGACTCGCCGGATTCACCGGGCCTGCCGAACTCGTCGCGCTCCGCCAGCCAGGCCGCGAACGAGTCGCCGTCCCCGAACAGCTCCCGCCGACCGGCCCCGTCCTCGCGCGTGTTCACGAACGCGAGCACGGTCTCCACCGCCGGCGTCACGGTGCGCGGGCTGAGTCTGGGGGATCCGGCTGCCGCACTGCTCATGCCCTCACCCTACAGCAGTGGGACGAGGCACTAATCCGCCTAACAGGCAACCAGAAGCGCTACCAGCCTTGACCCGTTGCGCTCTAACTCACTACGGTCGCAACATGAACGGAACATCCAACCAGCAGACCCACCCCCGTACCTGGCTGATCACCGGCGCGACGTCCGGCATCGGCCGCGAACTGACGCTCCAGGCGCTCCGGAGCGGCGAGGCCGTCGCGGCGCTCGCCCGCGACACCGCCCCCCTGCACGATCTGGCCGAAGAACACGGCGAGCGCCTGCTGACCGTCCGGGCGGACGTCCGCGACGAGCAGGCCGTCCGGGAGGCGGTCGAGCGCTCGCTCGCACGGTTCGGCCGCATCGACGTGGTGGCCAACATCGCCGGCTACGGACTGTTCGGAGCCGTCGAGGAGGCCTCCGACGCGCAGGTCCGCGCCGTGTTCGACACCAACGTCTTCGGAGTCCTCAACGTGCTCCGCGCGACGTTGCCGGTGCTCCGCGCCCAGCGATCCGGGCACGTCCTCCAGGGCTCGTCCGTCTACGGGCAGTCCGCCCATCCCGGCGTGGGGCTGCTGGCCGCGACCAAGCACGCGGTCGAGGGCCTGTCGGACGCGCTGGTGGCCGAGGTCGCGCCGCTCGGCATCAAGGTCACGATCATCCAGCCCGGGATGACGGCGACCCCCTTCCTGGCCAACCTCGAAGTCGCGGACGGCCTGGCCGACTATGACCGGACCGTCCGCGAGGTCCAGAAGGGCATCGGAGAGCTGCCGGCATCCGCGTTCTCCTCCGCGGCGCGGATCGCCGAAGGCATCCGGACCGCCGTCGACAGCCCGAACCCTCCGCTGCGCCTGGCCCTCGGCACCGCCGGCGCCACGGGCATGCGCACCGCGCTGGAGGCACGCACCGCGGACCTGGACGGCTGGAAGCGGGTGACCGACGCCGTCGACAGGTAGCCGCGACTCCCGCCGGGGGCACGAGCGCTGGCGGGCACGGCCGGGTCAGCCCCAGGTGAGCGGGTCCAGACGGAGGTAGAAGCTCAGGCGGTCGTGGTCCAGGGCGATGCCGTACCTGTCGGCGAACGCCGCGTCCGCCGCCCGTGCTTGAACCTCGTCCGCCCAGGTCTCCCGGGCGTTGGCCAGGAGCAGCGCCAGGTCGGCGTAGCGGTCGGCCTGCCCGAGGCGGCCCAGGTCGACGAAGCCGGACACGTCCAGGGTCCGTGGATCGAGCACGATGTTGGGCAGGCAGAGGTCCCCGTGGCAGACGACCGTGTCGGCGGCCTCCTGGTGCAGCCGTCGGGGGACCTCCCGGGTGACGTCGGCCAGCAGTTGCGTGGGCGGCGTGTGCTGCTGCTCGTCGGGGAGGAACTCCGGGTTCACCGCGTCACGGGCCACCACGTCCCGCGCCCGGGCCACCATGGCGTCCAGGTTCCGGCGGAACGGGCATGTCCGAACGGGGACTTCGTGCAGTCGGAGGACCGCGTCCGCGATGCGGTTCCAGGCGCCGCGCAGGTCCTCGGGCGACACCTGATCGGCGGGTGTGCCACGGACGGCACTGGTGACCAGGCAGGCGCCCGCCTCGCCGTCGGACCAGTCGAGCACGCGCGGACCGGGTACGCCCTGGCCGTCCAGCCAGACGATCCGATCTCGCTCGGCCGTCAGGTCGGCCGCGCCGTCGGCGGGTACGCACTTGGCGAACCTGCCGGCGTCGGCACTGCGGTAGACGAAGGCGCCCGACTCGCCGGTGGTGACAGGCCGCCACGCGCCGCCGATGCCGAACAGCGCCGGCGAAACGGACCCGGATCCGCATTCGGAGCGATCGTCCATGGCGACAACTCTAGCCAGGTCGATGTCCCGGCCCGGCACCGGTCTTCTCGTCGGACGCCGGTGGGGCGGTCGCGGCGGGATGCCGCGACCACCCCACCGGTCACGTTGGTGTCGTCAGCCGTGGTGGCGACGGCGGCGGGTGAGGGCGACGGTGGCGCCGCCGAGGATCAGCAGGGTGCCGCTGATCGCCGCCGTGGTGAGCACGGTGGTACCGGTGTCGGCGAGGATGCCCGAGGGCTGCCGGGGCGTCGAGGCCGCCGCCCCGCGCGCCGGGCTCGCCGTCGCCGTCCGGCCCGGCTGCCCCCGCCGCCCCGCCCGGCCCCGCCGTCCCGGCGGCGCGGCGGGCCTCGGCGCCGGAGCGGATCGGCCCGTCGTCGCCGAACTCGCTGGCCAGCCGGACGAAGGAGGCGGAGTCGCCCTCCTGCTCGGGCAGCAGCCGGATCCGGCCGAGGTCCTGGCGGTCGATCCGGTCGGCGACGACGCACAGCCGGTCGGACTGGATGTCGTCGTCGTAGGCGATGTGCAGGAAGCGGTCGCCGACCTGGACGGAGTTGGGGCGCGACAGCGCGGCGTCCGCGAAGGCGGGCGCGGCGGTGGCGGAGCCGGACAGCGCGGTGCCGTTCCTGAGCAGGCGTTCGATGTTGGCACCGAGCCGCTGGTTGAACATCCGCAGGACGATGCGGATGCCGGGGTTGTGGCCCTGGGCGAAGAGCGCGGCGTGGATGTTCTCCTGGTCGTTGCCGTCGACGAAGGCGATCCCGCGGTCGGTCTCCACCCGGGCGGCGCGCAGGGCCTCCACGGTGACGCTGCCGTACTCGACGACGGCGGCGACGCCCGCCAGTTGTTCGATCCGGGGCGCGTGGTCGCGGAGGCGGTCCGGGACGAGGACGACGACCGGGACGTCGTAGTGCTCGACGAGTTCGTGGGCCAGGCGGTGGGCGAGCGCGTTGCCGCCGCAGACGATGTAGTGCTGGCTGATCGGCTCGACCGGAGGGGTCCCCCACCCTTCAGAAGTCATATCGGTGGATCCTATGGGCGCCGGGTGATCCGTACATGACGTGCAGGCGTCCTGCGGGGAAACCGTCCCGGGGGAAACCCGGGGGCGGGATGCCCGGGAAACCCGGGGAACCCGGGTGGTCGCCCGAACGGGTGTATCCGGCGGGCGGCCCGGGGCGGGCGCGTCCATCGTGAGGAACGCCCGCCGCCCCGACTCCCTGGAGGACGCCACCGTGGTCTCCCCGATCATCACCCCCGACGGCACCCCGGTCCGGGGCCCGCTCGGGCTGCTCGCCAAGGCCGCCTGGCAGGTCCTGCTGGTCGCCGGACTCGTCTCGCTCGGCCTCGGGATCGTCGTGTTCGCCTGGCCGGAGGAGACGCTGCTGGTGGTCGGCGTGCTGTTCGGCGTCTACCTGCTGGTCATCGGCGTCGTGCAGCTGGTCGCCGCGTTCGGCACGCACGCCACCACCGCGATGCGGGTGCTGGCGTTCGTCAGCGGCGCGATCTGCGTGCTGCTCGGCCTGCTGTGCTTCCGCAGCGCGGCGCAGTCGGTGCTCCTGCTGGCGATCTGGATCGGCATCGGCTGGCTGTTCCGGGGCATCACGCAGCTCGCCGCCGCCATCTCCGACGAGACCATGCCGGCCCGCGGCTGGCAGGCGTTCGCCGGTGTGGCGAACACGCTGGCCGGTGTGCTGCTGATGGTCTGGCCGGCCGGTTCGATCACCGCGCTGACCGTGCTGGCCGGCTGCTGGCTGGTGATCCTGGGGCTGATCGAGATCGTCACGGCCTTCCAGGTGCGCAGCACGGCGAAGCGGATCCCCTCGGGAGTCTGAGGCCCCGAGGGGATCGGGGGCGCTCAGCGCCAGAGCGGCTCGTCCGTGCCCCAGCGCCCCGGCGGCCGCGCCCAGTCGGCCGGGGCGCCCGCGTACCCGACGGGCGGCAGCGCGTGCCGCAGCCGCCCGTACGGCGTGTCGGTCTCGGTGAGCCACCGGGCGGGGTCGTAGGGCTCGTCGCTGGGCAGGACGTGCGGGTCGGCGGTGGGGGCGATGCCGTGCAGCAGCCAGGAGGCGGTGCCGGCCAGGGAGTAGCGCAGGTGGCGCCCGCCGGGGCGGCCGGTGCGCTGCTCGGTGAGGGCGCGCAGCACGCCGGCCGCGATCAGGTAGCCGGTGCCGTGGTCGAGGGCCTGGGCGGGCAGGGCGCCGGGGCGGCCGTCGCCGCCGGCCTCGGTCGCGGCGATGCCGACGCCCGCCTGGACCAGGCTGTCGAAGCCGCGCCGGTCGGCCCAGGGGCCGGTCCAGCCCCAGGCGTTCAGCTGGACGGCGATCAGGCCCGGCCGGCGGGCGAGCAGGGCCTCGGGGGCCAGGCCGTACGCGTCCAGCGCGCCGGGGCGGTAGGCGGTGACGACGGCGTCGGCGGTGGCGAGCAGGTCCTCGAAGGCGGCCCGGTCGGTGCTCCGGGCGAGGTCGAGGCGCGCGGAGCGCTTGCCGAAGCCGGTGTCGGCGTGGGCGTCGTCGGCCTCGGGCAGGCGCGGCGAGTCGACGCGCAGCACGTCGGCGCCGAGCAGGGCGAGGGTGCGGGTGGCGACGGGGCCGGCGATCACCCGGGTGAGGTCGAGCACGCGGATCCCGGCGGCGGGCAGGTCGGCGGGGGCGAGCGGCCGGGGCGCGGCCTCGTCGAGGACGCGGGCCTCGACCAGCGGCAGCCGGGTGTCCCGGACGGGCGCGACCGCGACGGCGAGCGCCCCCGCCGCGTACGCGCGCTCCTGGACGGCGGCGGCCGGCCGTTCGCGCAGGACGGCGGCGAGCCGCTCGGGCCCGGAGTCGTCGGGCAGGCCGAGGGCGGTGAGCAGCCGGTCGCGGTGGTGGGGGTAGTTGGCGTGGGTGCGCAGCCAGCCGTCGGCGGTCGGCCAGAAGCCGGAGAGCGGGGCGAAGGAGACCGGGGCGCGGCCGTCGATCCGCAGGTGGCGTTCGCTGACGAAGGCCGTGGCGACGGCGCCCTGGTCGATCCGCACCCGCGGGACGGGGCCGGCGCAGCGCAGCGCGGCGAGTTCGGCGGCGGCCAGGGAGCAGGCGGCGACGGTGGCCCGGGCCAGCCGCCGCACCGGCAGCCGGGAGGGCAGCACCGCGTCGGGGCCGTGGAAGGAGACCCGCTCCAGCAGGGCGGAGGGCCCGCCGAGGGCGTGCCAGGCGTCGGCGGTGGGGCCGTCGGCGGTGGGCGGCGGGATGCCGGGGCCGGGCGGTGCGGGGAGCGAACGGTCGGTCATGTCGGCATTGTGCTCCGCGTGGTGGGTAGGCGCAGTGACGTCCGCCACCGCGACCCTCAGGAGGACCGGCATGGCCCCGCCCCGTCCCGTCCCGGCGCCCGGGATCCGGCGCCTCGACCTCGGCTACTTCGTCCGCCCCGCCGAGGAGGCGGGCACTCCGGAGCCCCGGGTGGAGGCGGTGCTGGCGTACCTGGTGCGCCGGCCGGAGGGGCTGCTGCTGTTCGACACCGGCCTCGGCGAGGGCGATCCGGAGGCGGACGCGCACTACCGCCCGGTGCGGCGTCCGCTGACGGCGGCGCTGGCGGCGGCGGGGGTGGCACCGGGCGACGTCGACGTGGTCGTCAACTGCCATCTGCACTTCGACCACTGCGGCGGCAATCCGCTGCTGGCCGGGGTGCCGGTGTGGACGCAGGCGGCGGAGCGGGCGGCGGCCGCGGCGGGCGGGTACACGATCGACGCGCTGGTGGACTTCGCGGGCGTCCGCTACCGGGAGCTGGACGGGGAGGCGGAGGTGTGGCCGGGTGTGCGGGTGGTGCCGACGCCCGGGCACACCGCCGGGCACCAGTCGCTGGTGGTGGCCGGTCCTGACGGCTGCACGGTGCTGGCGGGGCAGGCGTTCGACACCGCGTCCGGGTACGGCGCGGCGGTGCTGGCGCGGCGGGCGGCCCGGGAGGGCGCGGTCGGCGCGCCGCTGCCCGGGTACCCGGCCTGGCTGGACCGGCTGACGGCGTTCGGCCCGCGCCGGGTGCTGTTCGCACACGACCACGCGGTCTGGGAGCCGGCCGGGCCGGTGTGAGGCCCGCAGGGCGCTCGGGAGAGGCGTTCGGGAGAGGCGTTCGGGAGAGGCGTTCGGAGGGGGCGCTCGGGAGAGGCGTTCAGAACGTGTGTTCAGAAGGTGAAGCGGAGCGAGCGGATCCGGTGGTCGAAGCTGGACGGGACGAACTCCGGCTCGCCGACCGAGCGGGTCTCGGGGAGCCGGGTGAACAGCTCGCGGTAGAGCACCTTCATCTCCTGGCGGGCGAGGTGCGCGCCGAGGCAGTAGTGCGGCCCGCCGCCGCCGAAGCCGAGGTGGGGGTTGGGGCTGCGGGTGATGTCGAAGGCCTCGGGGTCGGGGAAGACCGTCTCGTCGCGGTTGGCGGAGCCGTAGTAGAGCACCGCCTTCTCGCCCGCCCGCAGCAGCGGGCCGTCGGGGCCGCCGAGCCGGTGGTCGACGGCCAGGGTGCGGCGGAACTGGATGATCGGCGTGGAGTGCCGGACGATCTCGTCGACCGCGCCGCCGAGGTTCCCGTCGAGGTCGCCGAGGAGCAGCGCGCGCTGCTCGGGGTGCGCGGTGAGCAGGTGGAGGCCGTGCGCGAGGGCGTTGCGGGTGGTCTCGACGCCGGCGACGAGCAGCAGGGAGAAGAAGGCGCCGAGTTCGCGGCCGGTGAGGCGGCGGCCGTCGACGTCGGCGGTGACCAGCGCGGAGATCAGGTCGTCGGTGGGCCGGCGGCGGCGTTCGCGTCCGAGGTCGGCCACCATGCCCTGCATCCGGGCCAGGGCGCGCAGGCCGCGGCCGGGCATCCGCAGCCGCTGGCGCAGCGGGCGCTGGACGCCGGTGTGCTCGGAGGCGTGGTCGACCTGGTGGAGGATGGCGCGCCGGGGCTCCTCCGGGATGCCCATCATGTTGCAGATCACCCGGAAGGGGAGCTCGGCGGCCACCGCGTTGACGAAGTCGGCGGGTCGCTCGCGTTCCACCCGGTCGACCAGGTCGGCGGCGACCAGGCGGATGTCGTCCTCGACCCGGGAGACGAGGCGCGGGGTGAAGGCGCGGGAGACGATGCGGCGCAGCTGGGCGTGCCGGGGGTCGTCCAGGTTCACCATCGAGTCGCCGAACAGCAGGCGGACCCAACGGGCGGGTTCGGGGGTGGTGACGCCGGGTCCGCTGAGGAAGACGGCGGGGTTGCGGCTGGCCTCGACGACGTCGGCGTGCCGGACGAGGGCGTGGAAGCCCGGGGCCTCACCGAAGCGGGCCGGGGCGGGCAGGCGGCGCAGTTCGGCGAAGGCGGCGGCGCGGGCCCGGTCGGGCAGCCGCCAGAACGCCGGATCGGCGAGGTCGGCGGCGGGCGCCGGGGTGGTGGGCGCCGGGGTGGCGGGGGCCTCGCCGGGGGCGGCCTCGGGTGCGGTGGTGTCCATGCCGGGTCTCCTGTCGTCTGTCGCCGTCGGTGCCCGTGTGCGCGACGTCACATCCAGGGGCGTCACATTCAGTACGCATCAGTACGGAGGTGTCAAACCGATATGACGGTATGAAGAGCGCATCTTCCGGGACCGATCCGGCACGCTCCGCCCAGGCGGCCTCACTCACCGTCGGGATCCGGCCACCCCACCGTCACCTCTCTCATCACCGCCCCCACCCGTCCCGGGCGGCGGGGGCGCCCGAACGGCTTGCCCGGACGGGCCGCCCCGGAGGCGACCGACATGCGCGGACGGGGGCGGAACCGGCCAATACCGGAGGGTGCGGTACAGGTCTTCGGGGGCGGGTGCGACGATGAGTGTCATCGTGATGACCGACCGGATCCGCTCGCTGCGCGCCGTGGTCTTCGCCGCGCTCTGCGTGGCGCTGGCCGCCACGGCGCACGTCGCCATGGCCGGTTCCGGGGTCTCGGCCCCGGTCCTGGCGGGCGCGTTCGGTCTCACCCTCGGCGTCACCTGGCTGCTGGCCGGCCGGCGGCGGGGGCTCACGGTGATCAGCTGCTGGATGGTGGCCGCGCAGACGGCGCTGCACCTGACCTTCGAACAGGCGGGCTCGCTGTTCGGCGGCGGCCTCACCGGCACGCCGCGGACGGACTGGGCCTCGCTGCTGCTGTGCAATCCGGAGGCGACGCCGCCCGGGCTGTCCTCGGACGACCTGGCGCTGATGGCCGGTCTGGACCCGGACGTCCCGCCGTCCGGCATGGCGGCCACCCTCCCCGTGCACGCCCACGCGCACGGCGCGGCGGCGGCCACCCCGGATCTCTCCTCCGCCGCGGGCGCGCCGGTGCCGGGCTCGGGCTCGACGGCCGCTTCCGCGTCCGGGATGGCCGGGCACGGGATGAACGGCATGAGCGGTACGGGCGGCATGGGCGGCCACGACATGGCCGCGCACGGCATGTCGACCGGCATGATCGCCGCCCATGTGCTCGCCGCGCTGGCCTGCGCGCTGCTGCTCTGGCGCGGCGAGACGGCGCTGGTGCGGCTGTTCGAACTGCTCGGCGCGCTGGGCGCGGTGCTGGCGGGCGCGCTGCTGACGCCGCTGCTCGTGCTGTTCGGCCGCCCGGCCGGCTACCGGCCGCCGGACGGCCCCAGACCCGTCGGCCACCGGGCCCGGCTGCCGCGGTCGGTACTGCTCTCGCACGCCCTGGCCCGCCGCGGGCCTCCCCCGGCCGCGTTCGCCCACTGACGCGCCCGCCGCCGTTCCCGGACACCACCGGTGTCCGCCGCGCGGTGGGCAGGTCGCCCCGCGCCGCAGCCGCGCCGCCGGGTACCGCCGCCCGTCCCCCCGGTGTCCGCCGACCGACCGTGCTCCACCGCCGCCTCGCGCCTGCCGCCGGGTCGGCCGTGGGACGCCACGGCCGGCCGGTGCGCCGGGGCCGGGGTGCCGGGTACCGGCGGAGTCCGCTGCCGTCGCCGGGGTCCGGGCCCGCGCGCGCCGACCCGTACCCGCCGCTCCGCCGGCCGGGGCCGAGCCGGGGTCGCGCGACCGCCCACCGACGCCGGCGGTGCCGCCCGCAGCGGCACCGCACCCCGTCTTCCTCTCAGGACCTCTTCATGCCTGACTTCGACGGCGCACCGGCCACGCCCGGCGCCACCGTCCTACCGCGTCCGCCCGTCGTCCCCCTGCCCGGGACGGCCTCCTCCGGCTCCACCCTCACCGACCGCGCCGGGTCCCTCCGCGCCGGCCTGACCCGCGCCACGCTCTTCCGTGCCACGCTCTTCCGCGCCGAGGCGCGCGAGGAGCCTGGCGGTCCAGTCCGCCGACGGCTCCTCGGCTCCCTCCGCGAGCAGCGGGCCGCGCAGCCGCTCCGCCCGCTCCAGCCACTCCCGGCAGGCCGCGCACCGCGCGACATGACCGTCCAGCCGGTGGCCCGGCACACCGGCCGGTTCGCCGTCGAGGCGGGCGGACAGAGCGGTACGGAGTTGCGCGCATCTCATATGACCATCGTCCCGTACCACCTCCGAGGTGGTAGCGAGCGGGTGGGGGGCCGTCGTGGATGACGAGCAGCTGACCGCGCTCGCCCTGGCCGCCCGCGAGGGCCGGCCCGCCGACGTCGAGGCCTTCGTCCGGGCCACCCAGCGGGACGTGTGGCGGTTCGTCGCCCACCTCACCGATGTGCAGTCCGCCGACGACCTCGCCCAGGAGACCTTCCTGCGGGCCCTGCGCAGCCTTCCCGGGTTCGCCGGGCGGTCCTCCGCCCGCACCTGGCTGCTGTCCATCGCCCGGCGGACCGTCATCGACCGCTACCGCACCGCCGCCGCCCGGCCGCGCTGCGCCGCTCTGCCGGACTGGCAGGAGGCCGCCGAGCGGCAGGGCACCGTGCCCACCGCGGGCTTCGAGGACGGCGTGGCGCTCGGCGACCTGCTGGACCGGGTGCCCGCCCAGCGGCGCGAGGCCTTCGTGCTCACCCAGGTCGTCGGACTGAGTTACGCCGAGGCCGCCGAGGTGGCCGGCTGCCCGGTCGGCACCGTCCGCTCCCGGGTGGCCCGGGCGCGCGAGGAACTGATAGCCCGGCTGCGGGCGGCCGAGGCCGGCGACCCGGTCCCGGTCCCGCCCGCCGAACTGGCGGCCGTCGGCTGACCCGGCGGCGGGCCGACGGACCGGCGGCCCGCGACAGCACCCCAGGACACCGGCCGACTGACAGCTGACGGATGACAGATTTCAGAATCTGTCATCTGTCAGCTGTTATCCGTCAGCTGTCAGTCGAGAGGGAGTTCCGTGCGGGTCGCCCACCGCGCGGCAGGTCCGCCGCCGCCGACCGACACAGGGGCGCCGAAAACCGCAGGAAGATCCCCGCGACCGTCGGCTGCCTCAGGAACAAGAACGGCCGCCCGGGCCGCGACACCACCGTGGCCGCAGGACGGCCGATCGCCACGGGCCTCGTGCGCGGGCGCCTGCCGCCACCCGATCGGCGACCCCCTGGACATCACCGGAGCCCGATGGTCACCGGCCGGCGCCGAAGCCGACCCAAGACTCCGCGCCCCGCTCGCCAACGGCGACTTCGACCGCCACCGACTCGCCGCTTGATCCACGAGGCCGCTCCCAGCCATCCGCACCCGCCGCGCGACGTCCGCAACCCCGGCCCCAGTGACGCCCGCGGGAGCGCGCGCACCACCGACGGATGCGTCACACGTGCGCGCTCTACGCGTTCGGGTCCCAGTCCGCGAGCCGCTCCATCGGCTCGGTGTCGCCGGAGGTCTCCAGGCCGTCGAGCGGGGTGCGCGCGTAGAAGTAGAGGACCAGTTCGCCCGCCGCGCCTCGCATCACCATGTCGCCCGGCTCCGCGTCGGCGGCGAGGTCGTCGCAGCGGACGCCGTCGGCGTTGAGGGTCAGGCGCCAGGAGCGGCCCTCGGTCGCGTGCAGGTCGATGGTCGCCGGCTTGAACGGCCACGGGACGGACGTCGCCGAGACGGTCGTCAGGAACTCGTCGACGCCCTCGACCGCGACGTCCGTCGGCAGCGGCTGCGCGGCGCCCTGGGTGAGCTGGACGTCGTAGGTGTGGACGGCGATCTCCTGGATCTGGTGCCGGGCCACGGCTCCGCTGGTCTCCGGGGCCTGCGAGCGGCCCCACCAGGTCCAGCAGCCGCGGTCCGGGCCGGCCTCGCGCAGCGCGTCGAGCATGAGCCCGGTCGACTCGGCGAGCCAGGCGTCCAGGGCTTCGCGGTCGCGGGGCGCGGTCGGCGCGCCCTTCGGGTCCGTCCTCGCCGGGGGCTCGGCGCCCGGGCCCGCCGCGACGATGGCGGCCTGGCGGCGGCGGCCGTCGCCGAGGTGCTGCGCCAGTTCGCGCAGCGTCCAGTCCGGACAGCTCGGGACCTGGACGTCAAGGTCGGGGGCGGACGCGATCGCGGCGCGGAACGCGGCCGAGCGGTCTTCGATCAGCCGCAGGACCTCGGGGAACTCCAAGATTTTTTGCACGCCGGTTGTGTACCACGGCGCTCCGACCGCCGGGTAGCGAATTTGTCGGACGAACGCGTCGGCGGCCGGGCGGCGCCGGGCCCGGCGGTCCCCGTCATGGTCGGAGACCCCTGTGCAGCCAGCCTCCGGTAGCTCCCGACCTGACGCCCCTCGGGGACCGACCTGTTTTCGCCGGTGTTCCCGGCATCCGAGTGATGGAGACTCGAACAGTTCTCGTCGCCGTGGCGGTCGACCGGGTCCGTGGCCCTCCTGCGGTCAACCGCCCGTTCCCACAAAGGAAGCGATCACATGATGCGTCCGTTACGCGCCCTCGGCCTGACCGTCCTCCTCGCGGTCATGTCCCTCACCGCGGCTCCGTCCGCGGGCGCCGTCCCCGCTCAGGACCCCGCTCAGGCCCCCGCCGCGGGCACGCGGGCGCTCACGCCCGTCGGGGGCGGCACGGGGATCATCTTCCGGCTGAAGCCGACGCCGGAGGCCCCCACGAGCTGGTACCTCTGTACCCTCACCGCGGTCGGCCGCGACGCGGCGGGCAACCTGGTGGGCCTGACCAACGCTCACTGCCTCATCGACGCGCAGGGCAACAAGCTCGTCGGCGAACAGATCTACCGGGACACCTCGCCGGCGGGGACGGCCCTCGCCCCGGCCGACGTCAACGCCAGCCGCCCCGACCTGGAGACGGGGGCCATCGGCACGGTGACGTACGTCAGTACGCCCAACAACCTGCTCAGCACCGGGCCCAAGGGCCTGGACTACGCGGTGATCAAGCTGGACGAGAGCCGGGTCGCCCCCACCGACACCGTGGGCTCGGTGACCATCACGTCGATCGGGGCGCCGCCCGCCAACGGGACCCGGATGTGCAAGCAGGGCCACCGGACCGGCCTCACCTGCGGCATCAAGCTCGGCACCAACGGAATCTGGTTCACCCACCTCGTCTTCACCAACTCCGGCGACTCCGGCTCCCCCGTCGTGGACGGCCAGACGCTGGTCGGCAACGCGTTCGGCGCCCAGCACAGTTCGCCGATCCTGAGCATCATCGACGAGATGAACACGGTCGGCGGGGTCGGCGCCGGCTTCCACCTCGCGACCTGATCCGCTCCGGAGTCCTCCGGCGGGCCCCCGGGCTCAAGATCGGCCAACGCCGTCATGATCCGGCCAACCCGTAAAAATCCCCCACCTGTTCGGAACTCGCGCCGAGGTGCCTCCGACTGCTGTACCGGACGCCGCCGCCGAGGTGGTGTCCGGACGGCACGGGGGAACGGAGGATGACCCATGGCAACGCAGCAGTCGCCCGCCACCAGCACACCGGGTGACAGGCCGGCCGGGGCGGCGGTGGACCGGTGGAGCCTGGTCTTCGCCGCCGGCCTGATCTCCTTCGTCGCGATGCTCGACATGAACGTCGTGAACCTCGCGCTCACGGACATCGCGAACGCCCTCGACGTCTCCCCCACCACCGCCCAGTGGGCCGTGCTCGGCTACCAGCTCCCCCTGGTCGCCCTCCTGCTGCCCGCCGGGCGGTGGCTGGACCAAGTCGGCCTGCGCGCCGCCCTGTTGCTGTCCGTCGCCTGCTTCGCGCTCTGCAGCGCGCTGGCCGCCGCCGCCCCCTGGGCGAGCTGGCTGATCGCCGCCCGCCTCGCCCAGGGCGCCTTCGGCGCCGTGCTGTTCGTCCTCATGCCGGTCCTCGCCGCCACCGCCGTCCGCCCGGAACTGCGCGGACGGGCGATGAGCGTGCCCGCCACCCTGGGCCCGCTGGGCGCCGTCCTCGGCCCGGTGATCGGCGGCCTGCTGCTGGACCACGTCGGCTGGCGGGCGATCTTCCTGGTCAAGCTGCCGATCTGCCTGGCCGCCTGGCTGATCGCCCGCCGCGACGCCCCGCGCGGCGGCGGCCGACTGCGCATGCCCGACCGTGGCTCGCTCGCCGACGCCGCGCTGATCGGCTCGGCCGTCGCCGCCGTGCTGCTCGGCCTCACCCTCGCGCCCGACGCGCCGCTCTGGCTGCTGCTCGCGCTGCCCTCCGTGCCGCTGGTGCTGTTCTGGCTGCGCCGCCCCGGCGGGCGCCCGGTCGCCAGCGTCATGCGCGCCTCCGGCACCGCCCCCGTGAACGGCTCGGTGCTGGCCCTCGCCGCCGGCTTCGCCGCCAACCACTTCCTGCTCGCCCAGTACCTGCGCCGGGAGGACGGGGTGAGCGCCACCACCACGGCGCTCACCATGCTGGCGTTCCCGCTCGGCATGGTGGTGGCCGGCCGCTTCGGCGGGCGGCTCGCGGACCGCTGGGGCGCCCGCCCGACGGCGCTCACCGGCGCCGCCGTGACCGCCCTCGGCATGCTGCTGCTCATCCCGGTGGACACCGACTGGACCTCGCCCGACATCGCCTGGCGGCTCGCCGTGGCGGGCGTCGGCATGGGCCTCAACGGCGGCCCGGTCCAGGCCCTGGTGATGACCTCGGCCCCGCCGGACCAGCTCGCCACCGCCGGCTCGGCCGTCCAGCTGTCCCGCAGCCTCGGCTTCGCGCTCGGCCCCGCGCTGGGCACCGCCGCCACCCTGTACGGCACCACCGAGATCGCCGGCGTGCGGGCCGGTCTCACCCTCGCCACGGTCGCCGCGGCGACCGCCGTGGCCCTGCTGACCCTGCACCACCGCACCAAAAGCACCAACCGCAACAACAGCACCAGCCCCACCAAGGGCGCCAAAGGCCCCGGGCCCTCCGACGGCTCCCTGAGCACCGCAAGCACCGAGAGCACCGCCGAGACCGACCGGACGATCAGCAGCCGGACGTGATGCACCGTCACTCACCCGACTGCACACGGCAGATCCATACCGGAGGAACAACCGCAATGACCGACACCGTCCACGACCCGACCGCGGCGGGCGAGACGCCCGACGGGCCCCGCTGCCCGTTCGGCTACGACGAACTCCCCGACCCCGTACCGCTGTTCGGCCAGGAGTACAAGAGCGACCCCTACCCGCTGTACCGGCGGATGCGGGCGGCGGGCCCCGTCCACCGGGTGACCTTCCCGAGCGGCGTCGGCGCCTGGCTGGTCACCGGCTACAAGGCCGCGCACGAGGCGCTCAACGACCCCCGGCTCGGCAAGAACCACGAGCTCGGCAACGAAGGCTGGCGCCGGCTCGCCTCGATCATGCCCGAGCCGCAGCACTCCCAGCTCCAGGTGCACCTGCTGCACCAGGACCCGCCGAAGCACACCACGATGCGCAAGCTCGTCCTGGACGCCTTCTCACCGCGCCGGGTGGAGTCGCTGCGCCCGCGCATCCAGGAGCTCGCCGACGCGCTGGTCGACGAGCTGCCGCCGACCGCCCCGGCCGGCGGCAGCGACCTGGTGGCCGGCTTCGCGGCCCACTACCCCTTCCGGGTGCTGGCCGAGGTGATCGGCCTCCCCCAGGAGCTGGCCGTCAGGTTCGACCGCGACTGGGGCAAGGTGGTGCAACCGGTCGGCCCGCAGGACCCGGGCCGACCGGCGTACGAGGGCCGGCTGCGCGGTCTGCAGACCTACATCGCCGAGGTGGTCGCGCACAAGCGTGCCACCTACGATCCCAGCGGGCCCGACGTGGACCTGCTCGGCCGGCTCGTCACCGCCTGCGACACCGGCGTGCTGAGCCCCGAGGAGCTCGACTCCATGGTGTTCCAGCTGCTGGTCGCCGGCCAGGAGCCGGTCACCAACCAGATCACCACCATGCTGATCACCCTGCTGCGCCACCCGGAGCAGCTCGACCGGCTGCGCACCGCCCTCGACCCCGACGCACCCACCGCCGAGCCGGGCCTGCTCACCCGGGCGATCGAGGAACTGCTGCGCTACGACGGCGCGTTCGAGCTCACCACCTGGCGCTTCTTCGCCGAGGACAGCGACCTGCACGGGACCACCGTCCCGGCCGGCGACTCGGTGATCGTCTCGCTCGGCGCCGCCAACCGCGACGAGGAGCAGTTCCCGGACACCGACGTCCTGGACTTCGACCGCTCCCCCAACGCCCACCTGGCCTTCGGTCACGGCATCCACTTCTGCCCCGGCGCCGCCCTGGCCCGGGCCGAGCTGCAGATCGCCATCGCCACCCTGCTCACCCGGCTGCCCGGGCTGCGCCCGTCCGCCGCCGACGACGAGCGCATCGACGCGCTCGCCTGGGTACCCGCCGTCCTGGCCCGCGGGGTGAACAGCCTCCCGGTCGCCTACGACCGGCGGATCTGAGCGCCTGCGAAAGGCCGACCACGCCTCTCCCTGCATCCACCACAGCGTCCCGGCGTCCACCGCCGGGGCGTGGCTCCGCCTGCCCGAAGCCCGTTCACCGTTCCGTGGAGGACCACCATGCCGCGCGCCGGCACCGTCACCGACAACTCCAGCACCCCTCAGGCTGACAGCAACGAGGGCACCGTGACCACCACGCACACCATCGCGCACACCAGCACCGGTTACACCGCCCCCGACCAGCAGACCGTCGCCCGGATCTCCGCCGAGATCCTCGACCTGCTGCTCCCGCACCGCCGCGCCTCGGACCCCGAGGTCGACGCGACGCCCGCCGACTTCCCGCTCCAGATGGAGCAGTTGGCGGACTTCATCACGGCCGGTGACCCGATCCTGTTCACCCTGCCCGGGTTCCCCTGCAAGTCCCCCAACCTCGCCAAGGTGCTCGGCCACCTGCCCGACGAGGGCGAGCGGCTCTCCCTCACCTTCCTCAACCGGCTCGCCGAGGAGATCGGCAAGCTCTACGAGCCCGGTGCCAAGATCCTGATCTGCTCCGACGGCCACATCTTCGGCGACCTCATCCATGTCCCCGACGACCACATCGACCAGTACTCCGACGAGCTGGCCGCGCTGATCGAGCGCGAGGGCCTGACCAACCTCGACACCTTCGACCTGCGCGCCGTCCTCGGCGACCTGCCCTTCGACGAGAAGCGCGCCCGGGTGCACGCCAAGTACGCGCCCACCAAGGAGGAGCTGCGCGAGCAGGTGCTGACCGACGAGGAGACCGCCAAGCTCTATCGCGGCATCACCCGCTTCCTCACCGAGGACACCTCCGGCTGGACCGGCACCAAGTCCGCCCTGCAGCGCGACTGCCGCCAGCGCGCCTACGGCGTCATCCAGCGCAGCCGCGCCTGGGGCGACCTCATCGCCGAGCAGCACCCCCGCTCGTTCCGGCTCTCCATCCACCCGCAGAAGGTCGGCGTGCTGAAGTTCGGCATCCGGCTGCTGGAGCACACCGACATGTGGATGACGCCGTGGCACTCCTCGGTGCTCCACCGCCAGGACGGCGAGTGGGAGCTGCTGCGCAGCGAGGAGGCCGCCAAGGTCGGCCGGCTCGTCGAGCGCAACGGCCGGCCGAGCCACTACGAGACCTCCTGACACTCGACCGAGGCCGGGGCGGCGGCGACCGGGTGTTGCGAGGACACCCGGACGGCCGCCGCCCCGGCCAGTGACGCGCCCGGACCGGCAGGCGCCGGCTCCGGCAGCTCCGAGGGCTCCGGCAGCTCCGGGGACTGCGGCAGCTCCGGGGCCGGTGCGCCGGCCGGCGAGCGGTGGTCGAACGCGATCAACGGGTCACCCGTGAGCGGGTGCTCGATCACCGCCGCCCGCACACCGAACACCTCGGCGAGCAGCTCGGCGGTCAGCACCTCGCGCGGCTCCCCCGAGGCGACCAGCGCGCCGCGGTGCAGCACGTGCAGCCGGTCGCACACCGAGGCGGCCGCGTTCAGGTCGTGCAGCGCGACCAGCGTGGTGCGCCGCTGTTCGCGCAGCAGGGCGAGCAGCTCCACCTGGTGCCGCACGTCCAGGTGGTTGGTCGGCTCGTCCAGCACCAGGACGTCCGGCTGCTGCGCCAACGCCCGTGCCAGCAGGACCCGTTGACGCTCCCCGCCGGAGAGCTGGGCGAACCGGCGGTCCGGCGCGTGCGCCATCCCGACCCGGTCCAGCGCCTCACCGACCAGCCGGTGGTCCTCGGCGTCGTCCCTGGCGAACGCCCGCTTGTACGGGGTGCGGCCCATCGCGACCACCTCGCGGACGGTCAACTCGAAGTCCCCGCCGCGCTCCTGGGGCAGCGCCCCGATGTGCCGGGCGGACTGCGCCGGGCTCAGCTCGGACAACTCCCGCCCGGCCAGCAGCACCCGGCCCGCGCTCGGCCGCAGGTGCCGGTACACGGTGCGCAGCAGGCTGGACTTGCCGCTGCCGTTGGGACCGACCAGCCCGGCGATCTCGCCCTCCTTGGCGACCAGGTGGACGCCGGCCACCACGGTCCGCCCGGCCAGGGCGACGCTCACGTCTTCGACGGCGATCCTCAATTCCGCTCCAGTCGTCGGTCCAGCAGGTAGAGGAGGGTGGGGGCGCCGAGCAGGGCGGTGACCACGCCGATCGGCACTTCCTGGCCGTCCAGCGCGGTGCGGGCGATCAGGTCGACGACCACCAGCAGCACGGCGCCGGTGAGGGCGGACAGCGGCAGCAGCCGGCGGTGGTCGCCGCCGACCAGCAGCCGGCACACGTGCGGGACCATCAGCCCGACGAAGCCGATCGCCCCGGAGACGGCGACCAGCACGCCGGTGAGCACGCTGGTGACGGCGAAGATCTCGCGGCGCAGCCGGGTCACGTCGATGCCGAGGCCGGCCGCCGTCTCGTCGCCCATCAGCATGGCGTTGAGCCCCCGGGCACGGCCCTGGAGCAGGGCCAGCCCGAGGGCCACGGAGACGGCGGGGACGGCGAGCTGGCCCCAGGTGGCGCCGCTCAGGCTGCCCATCAGCCAGAACAGCACGCCGCGGGTCTGCTGCTCGTCGCCGGTCTGCAGCACGAGGTAGCTGGTGAGGCCGGTGAGGAACTGGCCGATGCCGATGCCGGCGAGCACCAGGCGTAAGGGGGAGAACCCGCCGCCGCGCCGGGCCAGCAGCCACACCAGCGAGAACGCGGCGAGCGCGCCGAGGAAGGCGGCCACCGAGACGGTGATCCCGGCGATGCCGCCGATGGTCAGCTCCAGGCCGAGGCCGGTGCCGAGCACGATCACGCCGACCGCGCCGAGCGAGGCCCCGGAGGAGATGCCGAGCAGGTACGGGTCGGCGAGCGGATTGCGGACCAGGGCCTGCACGGCGGTGCCGACCACGCCCAGGCCCGCCCCGACCACGGCCGCCAGCAGGGCGCGCGGTACCCGCAGTTGCCAGACGATGAGGTCCCGGGTGCCGGGCGCCGGGTGCTGCCCGGTGAGCCGGCGGCCGACCACCTCCCACACCTCGCCGGGCGGGATGTCCACCGCGCCGAGCGAGACGGCGGCGGTCAGCGCGAGGACCAGGGCGGCGGTGAGCACGGCGGCGAGCGGTCCGGCGCGCAGGGCGCGGACGCGCCTCTCGGGGGCGTCGGCGCCCCCGAGCGCGGCGGGCGCCTCGTCGACGGTGCTGGCCCGGGCCATCGCCTACTGTCCGTTCTTGACGAGCGTCGGGTGGACCGTCGCGGCGATCCGGCGCACGGTGTCGGCGGTGCGGATCCCGGCGATGGTGGTGACCTCGGAGCCGATCCGCAGGAAGTGCCCCTCCTGGACGGCCTTCAGGCCCTGGGTGGCCGGGAATCCCTTGAGGAACGCCTCGGCCTCGTCGAAGGCCTTGCGGGTCGCCTCCTCGCTGCCGCGGTTGCGCACCGCGAGCTGGATCCAGTCCGGGTTCTTCGCCACCACGTCCTCCCAGGAGACGGGCCGGAAGTCGGCGTCGCAGTCGGCGAACACGTTGCGCGCGCCGGCCAGGGTGATCACCGCGTTGGCGACCTGCTTGCCGCAGACGGCCATCGGTTGCTTTGTACCGGCGTCGAAGTCGAAGAGGAAGTACCCGGGACGCTGCGCCTCCGGTACGCCCGCGGTGGCGTTCTTGACCTCGGTGATCTGCTGCTCCATCGCACCGACCAGTTCCTCGGCCTTGGCGGCCGTCCCGGTGACCGCGCCGAGGCGGCGGACGTCCTCCTCGACGGCGGCGAGGTCGGTGCGCGGGCCCTGGGCGGCCTTGGGGCCGGTGGCGCAGGCCGTGGAGAGCAGCAGCACGTGCTGGATGCCGGCCGCCTTGAGCTCCTCCTCGCTCGGCCCGGCGCCCGCGGCCCCCATGCCAGGCATCGGCCCGAAGGTGTCCACGTAGAGGTCGGCGCCGGAGCCGAGCAGCTTCTCCTTGGGGATCAGCGTGTCGCCCAGCACCGGCACCTTGGCGCCCTGCTCGGCGATGGCGGCCGGCAGGGCGCCCTTCCCGGGCGGGAACCCGGTGCCGATGAGCCGGTCGCCGGCGCCGAGCTGCAGCAGCATCTCCAGCCCGGCCGCGTCGGTGCTGACGATCCGCTTCGGTGCCTGGCGGACGGTGGTCTCCTTGCCCGCGCAGTCGACCACCTTGACCGGGAACGCGCCGCCGGCCCCCGCCTGGGCGCTCCCACCACCCCCCGCGCCGTCCGCGCTCCCGTCACCACTGCTGGAGCATGCCGTGGCGAACAGGGCGACGGCGGCCGCGATACCGCAGAAGACGCGAGGGCGCATCAGAAACTCTCCTGGTCAATGGTTGTGCTCGGGTTCGTCCTGTGAACCCGGACCAGGTAGTCGGCCGTTGCGCCCGGGCGGTTCCCGGGATTTTGCCCCTCCGGGCCCCGAACGATGCGCGGCCGGGTGGCTAGGGTGAGGGAATGATGCCCTTTCCCGCTCCCGGTGACGCTGCCGGTGGTGTGCCCGGTGCCGCGCCCCTGGTCGACGACCTCGGGCTCGTGGTGCCGCTCGGGGCGGGGCCGGTGCGGCGGGTGGTGTCGCTGGTGCCCTCGCTCACCGAGGCGGTCGCCGCGTCCGCGGCCGGGCTGCTGGCCGGGGTCACCGACTGGTGCAGCCACCCCGCCGACCTGGACGTTCCCCGGATCGGCGGCACCAAGAACCCCGACGTGGCCCGGGTCGTGGCGCTCGCCCCGGACCTCGTGATCGCCAACGACGAGGAGAACCGCCGCCCCGACCTGGACGCCCTGCGGGCGGCGGGCCTGCCGGTCTGGGTCACCGACATCCGCACCCTCGACCAGGCGCTCCACTCACTGGACCGGCTGCTCACCGTCGGCTGCGGGCTGCCCCGGCCGCCGTGGCTGGACGCCGCCGAAGCGGCCTGGGCCTCCTTGGCCGAGGTCCGCCCGCTGCCGGGAGCGGGCCGCCGGGCGGTGGTCCCGATCTGGCGCCGCCCCTGGATGGTGCTCGGCCACGACACCTTCGCCGGCGACCTGCTGCACCGCCTCGGCCTACACCTCCCGCACGCCGAGGACCCGGACCGCCCCGAGCGCTACCCCGCCGTCCCCCTCCCCGAACTGCTCGCCACCCGCCCCGAGCTGGTGGTACTGCCCGACGAGCCCTACCGCTTCACCGCCGACGACGGCCCCGAGGCCTTCCCCGGCATCCCGGCGGCCCTGGTGAGCGGCCGACACCTCACCTGGTACGGGCCGTCCCTGACGGAGGCCCCGGCCGTCCTGGCGGAGCAGCTGGCCCGGGCGGTCTAGCCCGTCTCACTCGGCGGCCTGGAGCCATCCCTCGTCGAGGTGGATGGTCCAGGTGTCTCCCACGGACCGCTTCGGTTCGACCGGGGCGGCCACGGCCGCGACGGCTGCCGGAGCGTCGGACGGCCGCAGCGGTGCGTCCGGGAGACCGTGCCGCGCGCAGGTTCCCGCCCGGCCGTTGCCGTCGAAGGCGTGCGGCGGCAGCCGGGGGCCGGGACCGGACCAGGCCGGACAGTTGTCCTCCGCCCAGGCGGCCGCGGCGTCGACACGGTCCACGTGGGCCAAGAGGTGTTCGGGGGCCGGATCGCAGCTGAACCGCACGGGGAAGCCCTCGGTGTCCACCGCCCACCAGTCCCACGCGATGCCGGGCCGGGGATGCCGCAGGACCGTCGCCATGCCCGCCACCGTATCCGGGCCCGGCTGCGGCATCCCACGGCTTCCTCGCTCAGCGCGGGCCGACGGCCGGTTCGTCCAGGCTCAGGGCGCGGGCGGTGGCGTCGACGGTGGCGCGGACGCCGAGCGGCAGGGGCAGGTTGGGGCCGGCGTGGCCGAGGTCCACCTGCCCGAGCACCGGCAGCGGCCGGCCGCCGAGCACGTCGAGCACGACCTCGCGCAGCGACGGCGCCGGGGCGTCGTCCGCGCAGCCGACCGCCGTGAGCCGGTGCGGCACGCCGACGACCATCGCGGCGATCCGGTCGAGCACGCCGGACAGCCGGAGCAGGTGGAGGTCCTGCCAGACCGCCGACAGCGGCCGGTCCACGTCCTCCCAGAACAGCACCGCCCCGTCGAAGCGCTCGGCGGGCAGCGCGTAGGGCGTCGCCTGGAGCGGCACCAGCCGCTTGAGCAGGCCGCCGAGCAGCGGTCCGGCGGCCCGGCCCGGGCGCCAGCACTCCCAGCCGCCGGATGTCCGCAGCTCGGGCAGCGGTCCGAGCGGCGTCGCCGGGTCGGTCAGGGCACGGCGGTAGAGGTCGGCCAGCGTGTCGGCGGGCGTGTCGGCGGGCGTTCCGGCGGTCGGCACGGCGGCGGTGTGCCAGGAGTCGCCGAGTCCGTAGGTCGCCATGTCGCCGTGGAGGCCGGCCAGGCCGGTGCGGGCGTGCAGCGCGAGCAGGAGCAGCGAGACGTCGCTGCACCCCAGGACCGGCTTGGGGTCGGCGCGGACGGCGTCGACGTCCAGCCGGTCCAGCCACCCGGCGGTGGCCTGCCCGCCGCTGTGCGCGACGATCGCCCGGACCTCGGGGTCGCGCAGCAGCCGGTTGAACTCCTCGGCCTGCGCGTCGGGCCCGGCCGCCGCCCACCAGCGCCGCCGTCCCGGCTCGGTCAGCGGTGTGCGGCGCACCCGGAAGCCCATGGCGGTGAGTGTGGCGACCCCGCGTTCCAGCAGCGGCGCGGCCTCGGCCTCCAGCGGACCTGAGGGTGCCGCGACGGCGACGAGGTCGCCCGGGGCGAGGGCGCGGGGGCGCAGGACGTCGGGCGTGGAGGGCACGGGCGGGCTCCGCTCGGTTGGCGTCGATCGGCTTGTCCGACCGTCGCCGAGTCTCAACAGCCCCCGGACGTCCGGCAATCGAATATCGGTGCGTGGACACGGAAAAGGCCCCGGGGCACGGTCGGTGACCGTGCCCCGGGGCCTTCCCCGTGATTCGTCAGCCGCGCGCGGCGGTGACGGCGGCGCCCAGCGCCTCCTTGATCCGCGGCCCGAGGCGGGCGAAGCCCAGCTCCTTCATCGCCGCCCGCAGCAGCTCCTCGTCGCTCCGCTCGACCCCGTCGCCGTCGACCCAGCGCACGATCGCGAGCAGCTCCTCCGCCGAGTACGCCGTCACCGGCCGCCCGGGCGTGAAGTCCGGCTTCTCCGGCCGCCCGCCGGCCACGGCCTCGGTGACCTCGTCGGCGGCCTCGGTCTCGACCGCGACCTCCGCCACCGGCTCAGCCTCGACGGCGGCCTCGGGCTCGGTCGTGGTCGTGACGACCGGCTCGGCAACCTCGTCGGCCGCAGCCTCAACGGCCGGCTCGGCCTCGACAACCTCAGCGACCGCCTCAACCTCGACCGCCACCTCGGCCACCGGCTCGACGGCAACCTCCTCGGCGGCCTCGGTCTCGACCGCGACCTCCGCCACCGGCTCAGCCTCGACGGCGGCCTCGGGCTCGGTCGTGGTCGTGACGACCGGCTCGGCAACC